>JBKPMA010000474.1:0-3890 GCA_046731935.1 Acidobacteriota bacterium | reverse complement strand
GTTCCAGAGCGGCGGCCCGACGGTCGTGGGCATGTCGGGACAGAGCACGACGAAGCCGGGCAGGTTCTTGTTGTCGGTGCCGAGACCATAGGTGAGCCACGAGCCCATCGACGGACGACCCACCTGGCTGTGGCCGGTGTTCATCATCAGCATCGAGGGTTCGTGATTCGGGATGTCGGTGTAGACGGATCGAATGAAACAGATGTCGTCGGCCGATGCCCCGACATTCGGGAACAGCTCGCTGACGTCCATCCCGCACTGGCCGTACTTCTTGAACGTGAACGGTGAGCGCATCAGGACGCCGGTCTTCCGCTCGGTGGCGATGCTGCCGCCGGGCAATGGCTGCCCGTGATACTTGTCGAGCATCGGCTTCGGATCGAAGCTGTCCACCTGAGACAGGCCGCCGTTCATGAACAGGAAGATGACGTGCTTCGCGCGGGCGGGATGGTGGAGTCCGCCGCTGGCCTGGACGGCCGGCGTCTGATCCGACAACGTGCGCGCTTCGGCGAGCGATTCGCCGACCAATCCGGCGAACGCCATCATCCCGAAGCCGCTGCCCATCCGGCAGAGCGCTTCGCGGCGCGTGACCGGCTGCGGACCTTTGTGCGCCATCGTGGACCTCAATCGATGAACAGGAACTCGCTCGAGCTGAGGAGCACCTTCATGTAGCGGCCCATCGGCGTGACGGGCAACAGCTTCGCCGCTTTCCCCGCCCCGGCGCCTGGAATCACGCCCCCCATCATGCCGTCGCCGGTCATCGCACGCGGCGATTGGTCATCATCGGCCGATCCAGTCTTCGCGGGTTCGGTCATCGCCGCCGCCGGCGCCTTCGCGGCCGCGGCCTTTCGTTCCTCGTACGCGCGCAGCGGCTCTTTCTCCAGATAGGCGACGCCAGCCTGGAGCTCCGCATCCGTCGGCACGCGGCCGAGGATCAGCCGATACGCCTTCCGGATGCGTCCGCGAACATCGGGCTCGCGGGCCACGCGCCGCGCCAGCAACTCACCCTGCTGCTGAATGAAGTCGCTGTTCATGAAGAACAGGCGCTGCAAGGGCACGCTCGTGCTGAACCGCTGCTCGGCCGAGATGGTCGCCGCCGGGAAGTCGAACAGCTGCAAATACTGATCGAGCTTGTAGCGGCTCACCTTGCCGTAGATCGTGCGACGGTTGAAGTCGGGCGTGAGCTCCTGCGATGGTCCGCCCATCTGTGAGTCGAGCGCTCCCGACACCGCCAGCGTCGAGTCACGAATCTGCTCGGCAGTCATCCGTCGCCGGTTCGCTCGCCAATACAGGCGATTGCCCGCGTCCTTCTCGAGATTTGCCGCCCGCGCCTCATCACCAAGCTGATAAACGGCGCTCAGCATGATGGCGCGGTGCAGTTTCTTGATCGACCGCCCGTTCTCGACGAACGTCGCAGCCAGATACTCGAGCAGCGCAGGATTGGTGGGCGCTTCGCCGTTCGCACCGAAGTTGCTGGGCGTATCGACGATGCCGGTGCCGAAATGGCCCTTCCAGATCCGATTGACGATCACGCGCGCCGAGAGGGGATGCGTGGCGATGATGTCGGCCAGCTCCAGGCGTCCGCTGCCTTTCGTCAGTGGCACCGGCGTTCCGGTACTCAGCACCGTGAGGAAATGGCGGGGCACTTCCTCTCCGAGCTTCATCGGATTCCCACGGATCGCCAGCTGCAGGTTCTGTGGCTTCTCGACGTCCTGTACGCCGTGCACGTAGGCGTACTTCGGAGGCAGCGCCTTCTTCATTGTCTTGATGTCGGCGCGCAAATCGTCGATATGCTTTCGTCGATCGCCGCTCAGAAAGCGCTCCAGGCCCCAGCCGCGGAACGCCAGCAGACCCGGGCGCACGTACTCGGCGATCGAGGGTTCGTAACCTTCTTCGAGATCCCGCTGGAAGACGTCGGTCCAGAACTGGATCTTCGGTGCCGGCAGGCTCTTCAGCTCGAGACCGCACCCCGGGCAGAAATCGTCGTTGGTCACGAACTCGTTCGGAAGATTCGCGTCCTTCTTTTTTGTCGTCCCCGGCAGCGCCTTATTGCGGATGATCTCGTTTTCTTCCTCGATGTCCTTCTTCTCGAACATCACATCGAGCAGCAGCGCCTGGAATGTGTCCGCCAGCGTTTTCGCCTGTGCCGCGGTGCCACCCTGCTTGATCATGGCCTGCCACTCGGTGAGGTACGGGTAGAACTTCGGCGGCTTGCCGAGGAAGCGGATCCAGCGTTCGAACAGCTCGTAGTCCAGCTTGTCCTCGTTGACGACGCGGGCCATCTCCTTCTTGGGCTCGCCGGTCACCTTCCACGCCGACTGCATGTAGCTCGACGCGCTGAACGCCAATGTCTCTGCGAGCTGCCGGCTCTCGGTCTCCATGAACTTCGCGAGCAGCTTCTCCTTCTGCTCGACTTTCTTCGCCTGCGCGTCGTACTCCGCCACGACCGCCTTCGGCGCCATCGGATATTCGTGGTACTGCGCGTTCAGGAAGACGCCCGCCAGGCCGTAATAATCCTTCGCCAGGATCGGGTCGTATTTGTGATCGTGACAGCGTGCGCACGCGACGGTCAGGCCGAGGAAGCCGCGAGACACAACGTCGACCCGATCGTGCCGCTCGTCGGCGTGGGTGATCTCGACCGATCCGTTGTCGTAGTACCAGGGGCCCAGGCCGAGCAGGCCGAGGGCGGGAAGGGTCCGCGCACGTGTCCGCTCGTCCAGCAGATCGCCAGCCAACTGGGCGCGGACGAACTGGTCGTACGGCAGGTCGTCTTTGAAGGCCTTGACCACCCAGTCGCGATACAGGTACGCGTTGGGATAGGGCGCGTAGCCGCGGCCTTCAGGATCGAGGCTTCTCGGATCGTCTTCGCCGTAGCGCGCGACGTCGAGCCAGACGCGTCCCCATCGCTCGCCGTACTGCGGTGAGGCCAGCAGCCGGTCGACGACCTTGGCAAAGGCGTTGGACGCTCCGTCCTTCTCGAATGCGTCAATCTCCTCGAACGTTGGCGGCAGCCCCGTAAGATCCAGCGTCGCTCGCCGGATCAGCGTCCGCTTGTCCGCGGGCCCGACCGGCGCCAGGCCTTCCTTCTCGAGTCTCGCCAGCACGAAGTGGTCGATCTCGGACTTCGCCCAGGCGCCATGCGAGACCGCAGGCACGACGGGTTGGTGGAGTGGCTGGAAGGACCAGAACGCGCGCTGTTCGGGGGTGATGACCTTGTCGGGCGCCTTTGTCGCCACCGAGCCGGCGGTGGTGGCTGCCGCTGGCCACGGGGCGCCCAGACGAATCCAACGCGCGAGCGCGTCGATCTGTGCGTCGGTGAGCTGCTGCGCCTTGCGCGGCATCTTGGGGACGCCCGGCGCGTGACGGACGGCTTTGATCAGCAGGCTGGCGTCTGGATCGCCAGGCACGATCGCCGGACCTGATTCACCGCCTTTCAGCATCTGCTCGCGCGAATCGAGCCGCAGTCCCCCTTCCTCATCGTCTGTGTGACATCGGAAGCAGACGTTCACCAGCAACGGCCTCACTTGCGCTTCGAACAGCTCGGCGTCAGGTCCGGTCTGGGGCTGGACAACGCCGGGTGGCACCGTTTGGATGGCCCGCCATGCGCTCATCGTTCCCGTGGTCGCCGTGAGGACGAGCGAGACCGCGATGAGGGCGCCGAGCAGGCGGGTTCGATAGGTCATCCGAGCCGGGCTATTATCACATCGCTTTCATGACCAGCCAATCACGTGGGCTCGTCAGTTTGGCCCTGGTTTTCGCGATTCTGGCCTCATGGCCAGCTGAATGGTCCCGTGCCTCGAGCCAGGGCACGGCGGCTCAGAAGCGTCCGGGTGTGAAGGATCCGTCCGTTCGCATCCCGATGGACCGTCTCAAACCCGATCAGGTCTTTGCGG
>JBKPMA010000473.1:0-2609 GCA_046731935.1 Acidobacteriota bacterium | reverse complement strand
AGTCACCTCCGCGTCAAGACGCAAGTCGTGCGTTCTCTCCTGGGCTCTCGTGCCCCCGTCGTTCGTCAGGAACTCACGCGAACGAATGCATGATCCACCTGCCACCCGCTCGTCGACTGGATCAATCGTGCGATCGCCACGCCGTCTGCTGGCACCGCTGCACCGAAGGAGACACCGACACCTTCTTCGATGCGTGCTGCGTGAAGGTCCTCGGTGCCGTCCGGCAGCGGAGCGGCCAGCGTGCTGCCGGTCTCGCGCTCGGTGAAGGTGAGGAAGACGTAGCCGGCGTCGCCCCCGACCTGCAAGCGGCATGGCCGGCACGGTCGCCCGATGACGAGCAGTTCTCCGGCTGGCGTGATCGCGGCGCCCGCGCTGATGCTGACACCGATCTCGGTGCCGCCGCCATCGCCGTCGATCGTGACGTCGAGTCCTTTGACGATGCCATCGCCGTGCAAGGCGAGCAGCGCTCGTGCGAGTTTGCTGCGGTGGTAGCGCTGGTCGTCGTTCAGGTCAGACGCCGTCAGCAGCCGGCCTTCGAAATAGTGCACGCGCTCCATTGCGTCTCCAGCGCATCCTGCCGCTACCGAACGAAGCCGTGCGATCACGTCCGCTGCGCGTTGCCGCTCGGCATCAGACCCCTGACGATACGCGAGCGTGTCAGCCAGAAAGGCCATCACGTCGAAGATGGTGAGACCGGGATCGTGCGGCTCATGGTTCGTCCAGCCTGGTGCGTGCGCGTCGAGTAGCGCAGCCAGCTCGCGCGCGAGGGCGGCGACCGTCTCTTCAGGAAGGTGAGGCATTCGCGGGATGATACATGGGCTCAGGACGCACGGCTCACGGCTCAGGGCCGCGATGAGGAGCATGCGCCGTGTGCCGACGAACCTTTTCGAACCTGACACAATAGGCACATGGTCGAGAGCCTGGGTTCCCCGACTCTGTGGTTGAGCTTTACCGTTTTCATCGTCGCCATGCTCGCGCTGGACCTCGGCGTGTTGCACCGCACGCCGCACGACGTCGGCGTCAAGGAAGCGCTCGGCTGGAGTCTGGTGTGGGTCGCGCTGGCGCTCGTGTTCGCAGGTGGGCTCTACAAGCTCGCGGGTCCGACGTACGCGCTGCAGTTCGTGACTGGATACCTGATCGAAAAGGCGCTGTCGGTCGACAACGTCTTCGTCTTTCTCGTGGTGTTCTCGTTCTTCAAGGTGCCATCGGCGTTGCAGCACCGGGTGCTCTTCTGGGGCATCTTCGGTGCGCTCATCATGCGCGCCGTCTTCATCATCGCCGGCGCGGCGCTCATCGAGCGCTTCGAATGGATCATGTACATCTTCGGGGCGCTCCTCGTCTTCACCGGCTTCAAGATGCTGACCGCCGGCAACGAAGAAGTGCACCCCAACGAGCTGGTGGCGTATCGCTTGTTTCGGCGGATCGTGCCGTCCACCGACACCTATCGTGAGGGGCATTTCTTCGTCCGGGAGAACGGGCGCCTCCTCGCCACTCCTCTCGCCGCAGTTCTCGTCGTTGTTGAATCGACGGACCTGATGTTTGCCGTGGACTCGATCCCGGCGATCTTTGCCGTTACCCGGGATCCGTTCCTCGTCTACACGTCCAACGTCTTCGCGATCCTCGGCCTGCGCGCGATGTTCTTCCTGCTGGCGGGAATCATCGACAAATTCGCCTATCTGAAGACCGGACTGGCGATCGTCCTCTCGTACGTCGGTGTCAAGATGCTCATCATCGAGTATTTCCACGTGCCGCCGGGCGTGTCGCTAGGGATCGTCGCCGCCATTCTCGGTATCGCGATCGCGTGGTCGCTCATTGCGCCTCCACGGAAGACGGCGCATGGCGTCGAAAAACCGTAGAGCACTCGGTTGGGCTCTTGGCGTTCGGCGTCAGGCCGTGGCGTGACCCGTGACATCACCCACCACCCAAAGCCGAAAGCTCAAAGCCAGCCAGAGCCAAAGCGAAGCGTCCGTAGTAGCATGCGCGAGCAGTGAGGGACCGTATGGCCAAGAAGAAGTCCGTCCGCAAGGCTGCACGGAAGACGACGCCTGCGAGGAAGCCGGTCAGGAAGGCTGCTCGCAAAGCCGTCCGCACGAAGGCGCCGCGCGCGAAGGGCGGCGCGGCCAATCCGCTGTTCGCGCCTGTGAAGGGCGCCGAGCGGCGTGAAGTCGGGCATGTGCAGCTCGAAGTGGGCCGTGCCGGTGACGCCCGCGTCAAGCGGATGGTGTATCCGCCAGGATTCCGGTGGTCCGTGGACATGAAGCCGGCGGTGGGCACCGATCTCTGCATGCACGCGCACGTGGGCTTCCTCGTCCACGGCGAAATCCACATCGAGTACGCGGACGGATGCGTCGTCGAGCACCGGGCTCCGCAGATTGTCGCCATCGATCCCGGCCACGACGGCTGGGTCGTCGGTGACGAGCCGGTCGTCCTGATCGAGTTCGACTTCGAGCGCGACACAGTGCAGCGATTGGGCATGCCCGCCGCGCACACGCACAGCTAGTTCGGCGGGCGCGAACGCATGGATCGCCGGACCTTTCTTGCCAGGACATCCGCTGCCGGCCTCGCAATCCTGATCACGCCCGAGGGACTCGTTCTATCGCGCGAACAGG
>JBKPMA010000472.1:0-15355 GCA_046731935.1 Acidobacteriota bacterium | reverse complement strand
GGGCTCGATCCTACGAAGGAATATTGCCGCGATGCCCGTGGCACCCGATGGGTCGAAGACACGGTGCAGGACGTCAAGTACGCGATCCGTGCGCTGTCGCGCGCCCCGGGATTCGCCGTGGTGGCGGTACTCTCGCTGGCGCTCGGCATTGGCGCGAACACGGCGATCTTCTCGCTGGTGAACAGCCTGCTGCTGCGCGCGACACCAGTCCACGAGCCCGATCGTCTCGTGCGCATCGATCAGGGATCGTTCACGAATCCGATTTGGGAACAGATCCGCGATCACCATGCGGATATCTTCCAGGGCGTTGCCGCGTACTCGGGCGACGAGTTCAACATCTCGCCGAGCGGTCAAGCCGAGTTGGTCCAGGGACTGTGGACGAGCGGCGCCTTTTTCGACGTCCTGGGCGTGCCGGCGATCCTCGGCCGCACGTACACGACCGACGACGATCGCCGCGGTGCGGGGCCGAACGGGCCGGTCGCCGTCATCAGCTATGCGTTCTGGCAGCGCCACTATGGGGGCGCCGCCGACGTCATCGGCCGTTCCATCACGGCGAATCGTCTGTCGCTCACGATCGTCGGGGTGACGCCGCCGGGCTTTCTCGGTCCAGATCTCGGACGTTCGTTCGATCTCGCGCTTCCCCTCGGCGTCGAGCCTGTCATGCGCGGCAAGGAATCCTGGCTGGATCGGCGATCGACGTGGTGGCTCGAGATTGTGGGCCGGTTGAAGCCGGGTCAGACGGAAGCGGATGCGGGCCACGCCCTGACCGCGATTCAGCCGCAGGTTCGGGCGGCCACTCTGCCGGAAAAATGGCCGCCGCAGTTCCTGAAGGAATACCTGACCGCGCCCATGACCGTGATTCCACACGGATCCGGCGCGACGCCCATTCGGAGCCGTTACCGCCAGCCGCTCTTCACGCTGATGGCCACCGTGGCGCTCGTGCTGCTGATCGCGTGCGCCAACATCGCGAATCTGTCGCTGGCCCGTGCGACCGCCCGCCGCCACGAGATGAGTCTCCGGAGAGCGCTCGGCGCGTCCCGTCTCCGACTCGTTCGGGCGCTGCTCGTCGAGAGTCTTCTGCTCTCGCTCGCAGGGGCGCTGCTGGGCCTGCTGTTCGCACGGTGGGCGTCGAGGTTGCTGGTGACGCAACTGTCGACGGTGCGCGACACGGTCGTGCTCGACCTCACGCTCGACTGGCGTGTGCTGACCTTCACGACCGGTGTGGCGATCGCCACGGCGCTCGCGTTTGGGCTGGTGCCGGCGTTGAGAGCCGGCAGTGCCGAGCCCGCCGAGGCCCTCGCAGAGGCCGGCCGCGGAGGCGCCAGCATCACGCGCCGGAGGCTGGGCAGTCCGCTGATCGTGGCCCAGGTCGCGTTATCGGTGATGCTCCTGGTCGGCGCCGGATTGTTCGTTCGGACGTTCGCGTCGCTCGCGTCCCTCGACCTCGGATTCGATCGCGATCCGCTGCTGCTCGTCGGGGTTGACACGCAGCGCAGCACCGTCGCCCCAACCGAGCGTCACGCGCTGTTGACACGCGTCCGGGACGCGGTGGCGACGCTTCCTGGCGTCGAACGCGTCAGCGTGTCGGTGCTGACACCGTTGAGCGGCATGAGCTGGAACGACGCCGTCGAAGTGGACGGTCAGCCGCCGCTCAAGGGTCGCGAGCGCATGGCCTGGTTCAACGCCATTACGCCAGGCTGGTTTGCGACGTATGGCACACCGCTCGTCGCCGGTCGTGACTTCGATTCGCACGATCGCACGGGCTCGACTCCCGTCGTCATCGTCAATCAGGCGTTCGCGCGGAGGTTCACTCCTGGCGGCAATCCCGTCGGCAAGTCGATTCGCCTGCCGGACCACGACGAAGGCCAGCCCACCAAGGTCTTCGAGATCATCGGCGTCGTTGGCAACAGTGCATACAACGATTTGCGCAAGGTGAGCGAGCCTGTGGTGTATACGTGCTACAACCAGGGCAGCGACGAGCAGGAGCCGTTTTCGGCGCTCACCATCCGCGTCGCTGGTGGGCAATCACCCGCACTTCTCGTGCGCAGCGTGGTCACGAGGGTCGCCACGGTCGATCGCGATCTCTCTCTCAGTTTCCATCCGCTGCGGGAACAGGTGAACGCCAGCCTGGTCCGCGAGCGCATCATGGCGCTCCTGTCGGGATTCTTCGGCGGCCTTGCGCTGCTCCTCGCGGGAATCGGTCTTTACGGCGTGGCGTCGTACACGGTCAGTCTCCGGAGAACCGAGATCGGCGTGCGGATGGCCCTCGGCGCCGATGCAGGCCGCGTGCAGCGGATGGTTGTGTCGCGCATGGCGCGCCTCGTCGCGATTGGCGTTATCGTGGGCGCCGGCATCAGCTTGTGGGCGTCCCGGTTCGTGGCGGGGCTGCTCTACGGGCTCGAGCCTGGTGATCCGCTGACGATTGCTGGAGCTGCGATCGTACTCACCGCAATTGCGCTCGCGGCTGCGTGGCTCCCCGCGCGGCGCGCGGCACGAATCGACCCCTCGGTGGTCTTGCGGGAGGGGTAATTTCGCAAGGTGCGGCCAGTAGGTGCGGACGGAAGGTGCGGTCGCAAGGTGCGGCCAAGAGGTGCGGACGAAAGGTGCGGTCAGCAGGTGCTGGTGAAATGGCACGGCAGATGCCATTCGAAACAGCGTGGGTGTTCGACATTTCTCGGAACTCATTGCCTGGCAGCTGTCGGAGGCCCTTCGCGTCGAGGTGATGGCAGTTTCTGCGCGTGCGCAAGAGGCGCGCGACTACCGTTTATGCGACCAGCTACGGGCCTCGACGCGGTCGGCGCCCGCAAACATTGCTGAGGGGTTCGGCCGTTATGGGCACGGCGATTTTGCGCGGTTCTGCGACATCGCCATTGGCTCGTTAAACGAAACCGAGAATCACCTGAGGGTCGCGCGGTGTGAAGGCTACCTGAATGCTGGCGATTACAGGGCGCTGCTGTTCCTCATCCGACGGGCTCGCACTGCCACGATCCGTCTGAAGTCGCACCTTCGTAGTTCTCCGACCCGCAGGACTAGCAGCACCTAGCTTCCGCACCTCCCTACCGCACCTCGTGACCGCATCGTCCGCACCTCGCGACCGCACCCTGTACCGCACCTCGCGACCGCACCTCTTGACCGCACCTTCCTTCCGCACCTAGTGCCCGCACCCGGCTACCGCACCTTCCTTCCGCACCTAGCGCCCGCACCCTCCTTCCCGCACCTCTCGCTCAGTTGAGCTCTCGATGTCGAGTATCCTCTGTCGACGATAAGGAGCGGCGGGAGCCAGCATGCCCGAGAGATCGCACTACGATGTTGTCATCACCGGCGGCGGACTCGCTGGGCTGACGCTCGCGCGGCAGCTGCGCCAGACGCTGCCGGACCTCTCGCTCCTCGTGATCGAGAAGCACCCCTTCCCCGTCCGGGAGGCGGCGTTCAAGGTAGGGGAATCGTCAGTCGAGATCGGTGCCCACTACTTCGGGCACGTGCTGGGGCTGCGTCCGTATCTCGAGCAGGCGCACCTGCCGAAGAACGGCATCCGCTATTTCTTCACGCGCCACGGCAACCGCGACCTCGGGCAGCGCGCCGAGCTCGGTCCTCGCTTTCCGGCGGAGGTACCGTCATGGCAGCTGGATCGCGGTCGCCTCGAAAACTCTCTCGCCGAGATGAACCGCCTCGATGGCATCGAAGTGGCCGATGCGTCGCGTGTCATCAGCCTCGAGATGAATGCGGTGAGCGGCCACCGCGTCACATTTGAGCGCGCCGGGCAGCAGAGCACCGTCCGCGGCCGATGGCTGGTGGACGCATCCGGTCGCGGCGGTCTCCTGAAACGCCACCTGGGTCTGGCCCGGGCGGTTGATCACAACTCCAACGCGGCGTGGTTCCGCGTGCCGTATCAGATCCGAATCGACGACTGGGTGAGCAGCGCGGAATGGGCGGCGTTCGTTCCCTCTCGCACCCGGTGGCTCAGCACGAATCACCTGATGGGACGTGGTTACTGGGTCTGGCTCATTCCGCTCGGCTCCGGCTCGACCAGCGTTGGCATCGTCGCCGACGATGTGCTGCATCCGCTGGCGACGTACAACCGGTACGAGCGGGCGATCGAGTGGCTCGAACGCTATGAGCCGCAAGTCGCGGATGTTGTGACGGCCTCCAATGAACCCGCCGACGATTTTCTCGTGCTGCGACACTATGCGCACGGATGCCAGCGCGTGTACTCCAGCGAACGCTGGTGCCTCACCGGTGAAGCCGGAGCGTTCACCGACCCGCTGTATTCGCCCGGATCCGACTTCATCGGCATGAGCAACGACTTCATCGTCGATCTGATCCGCCGTGAGTTGAGCGGCGAGCCGATCGACGCCGTCGCCGAGCAATACAACCGGACGTATCTCCTCCTGTTCAGCGCGTTTCTCCGAATCTACAGCGGTCAGTACCGAATGATGGGAAACGCCCAGGTGATGTCGGCAAAGATCCTCTGGGACAACGCGTGCTACTGGGCCATCCCGGCGCTGATCTTCTTCCGCCGCAAGTTCACCGATCCCGTGTTCCTGAAGGCGATCGATCCGCTCATGCAGCGATTCTTCTTCCTGCACCACCGGATGCAGACGATGGTGCGGAAGTGGGATGAGGCGGTCGAGCCGCCTGCTGGCGACGCACGAAACGACATCCTGTCGGTGGATCTCCTCCGCGAGTGGCATCGGAGCCTGCCTCAACCGATCCCGGACGACGCGGAGTTGGTGCAGCGGCTGACCGCGAACCTCGAACGCCTGGAGGTCCTCGCCAGCGCACTCACGTGCCTGGCGCGTGAGACTGAACCTGGGAGCGCGGTTGTGGCCGAATGCCTGGATCAGCTGCGCCGATCCATCCTCGTACCTGACAGCCTTGCAGCCGTGTCGCTGGCGGGTCTCGGCTAGCGGGTCGTCGCCACGCCTATCCGGCCGCGCGCATTACGAGCGCCGCGTCGTTGCCACCGAACGCCAGCGAGGTCGAGACCGCGCAGCGGACGTTGAGTGCACGGGCCTCGTTCGCGACTACGTCCACCGGGCACTCGCTGTCAGTGCAGGCATGATTGATCGTCGGGGGAATCACGCCGCGGGCGACCGTCAGCGCGACTACCGCGGCTTCGATCGCGCCAGCGGCCCCAAGGCAGTGACCGAGCATGCTCTTGATCGATGTCACCGGCACCTGCCGGACACGGTCACCGAAGACCAGCTGCAATCCCCTCGACTCCGCGCGATCGTTTTGAGCTGTCGCCGTGCCGTGCGCGTTCACGTGTTCGACGTCATCGGCGTTGATGTGTGAGTCGGCGAGGGCCAGGCGGATGGTGTTCGCGATCGCATGGCCATCGGGCTCCGGTGCGGTCGCGTGGAAGGCCTCACAGCTGAGCGCGTAGCCCGCAAGCTCGGCGTAGATCGACGCGCCGCGACGCCGTGCATGATCCCAATCTTCGAGCACGAGGATGCCCGCACCCTCACCGATGTTCATGCCGGCGCGCGAGGCATCAAACGGACGGCACGGAGCCGGATCCATCAGACGCAGCGCGTTGAAGCCGCTGAAGGTCAGGCGTGACAACGCGTCGGATCCGCCGCACACGGCCGCGTCGAGCCGGCCCGCACGAATCAGGTCGCCGGCGTAGCCGATCGCGATGCTGCTGGACGAGCATGCTGACACGACCGTCGTCCGGAGACCCTCCAGGCCGAAGCGCGTTGCGACGACGTCGGTTGGCGTGCTGGTGAAGTGATTGTGGATGCGAGTCGGCCGCGCGCGATCGATCCCGTGGTCGAGCAGCGTGAAGTAGTAGTCCTCGTTCCGCAAGAGATCGCCGGTGCCGGCCCCCAACATCACGCCAACACGTGTCGGGTCCACGCCGTTTGTCAGCAGCCCGGCATCCTCGAGCGCCTCGCTCGTGGCCACGGCGGCGAGCTGATCGCTCCGCGACCATCGTCGGCGCTCACGCCGGGACAGGCCGGTCGTGTCGAAGGCCTCGATTTCACCGCCGCACCGGCTGCGATAGCCTGCGGTGTCGAACAGCGTGACATCCCGGATGCCGCACCGGCCCTCGATCAGCGCCGACCAGGTCGACTCCCGTGTCGGTCCGACGGCGGTGATGAGACCGATGCCCGTGACCGCGACGCGTCCTCGGCTCATCCCTCGTATTCCTCCGTGACGTCACCGACATCGCTCGCTCGCGGCACGATGCCAAGTTCGTTCGCGGCTTGGCGGACAACCGCCGCTTCCCGCCGCTTGTGGAGCGCTGAGACGACCAATGGCGTGAACTGCGCGGGAAGCGTTGCCGACGAGAACGCAAGGCCCACCAGACGGCGCGCTGGTGTGAGCTCAGGATATCCTGCCGAGACGAGAGCCCGCCAGTAACACGCGACCACGCGGTAGATGTCGCCCGCGAGTACACCAACCGATCCGTGGGCGCCGCCAGGGCGCGCCTGACCACGGCGCAGATCGGCGAGGAAGCCGTCGCGTGTGATCGCTGGGGTCTCCGTCCACGTCCGACCGATCCGGTGCAGTGCGTGAGCGTCGGAGCCGCCGACCATGGCGCGGCGTCCCGTCAGCGCGCGGCCGATCCGCTCCGACAGATCATTGTGCGCGGGCAGCATGGCGCCGTTTCGTGCCTCGAGGCCCGGCGTCCGGCCCAGAAGGTCGACGTAGTCGTGCAGCGGCACCTGTCCTCGATAGAAGTGGAACGGGTGATTGAACACCGCGACCGCCGGCGTCGTCGCGAGGTAAGCCACCGTCTCATGCACGTTGCGACGGAGCGGCTGGATCTCCCGATGTATCGCCTCGGTCAATCCGTAGACCCCGAGATGCACCGTCAGGTCCGTGTCGGG
This sequence comes from Acidobacteriota bacterium, assembly GCA_046731935.1. Lineage (GTDB taxonomy): Bacteria > Acidobacteriota > Vicinamibacteria > Vicinamibacterales > JAENWD01 > CAVUPP01. Next base: position 8,519 of record JBKPMA010000472.1, on the reverse strand, counting down.
CCACCAGCACGTGACTTCCTCGCCCATCAGGACGTCGCCGATGTCTCCCCGCCTGTCGAGGAGCTCGAGGCACCCATCGATGCTGTCGTGGTCGGTGATGGTGACGAGATCCATGCCGCACATGCGCGCGACGCGATACACGTCAGCCGGTGACGAATAGCAGTCCCGGCTCTTCAGGAATGACAGGTCGCCATTGAGACCCGAATGACGCGAGTGGACGTGAAGATCGCAGCGCACGGTCGGTCAACCCATCAGAGCGGCTTCAGCAGCAGCACCTGCACGACGACCGAGCCGGTGTCGGCGAACGCGTCTGGCAGGAAGCTCTTTCCGACATCGGCACGGAGTATCGTACTCCAGGGCGTCCGGAGGCTGAAGGCCGCTCCGAGTCCAGTGATGTGGTCCAGCGGCTCGCCTTTCGCACGGTGGCCGGCGGCATGTTCGAGAAAGAGATCGAATCTGTACTGATCGAACACGTTGAACGAGTACGAGCCCCGCACCATCCCGAGCTCAGCGAAACGGATGCCCGACGATGGCACGCCGTGAACCTTGGTGTCATCGAACAGGCCGAACTGGTACTGCGTGAACCGATCGAGGTTGTCGCCGCCGAACCAGGCGCCATTCAGATGCAGCTTGTTGAACGCGTTCCAGTAGAAGTCCTTCGACAGGTTGACGCTGTACTTCACATAGCTCGAGCGCGGCTCCTCGGCGCCGTCGAGCCCCCAGGCCTTCCAGCCGACGCGTCCGTACCACGTGCCATTGGCCGTGAGGGAGTATCCGTAACGCCTGAATTCGTACCCGGCGCCAAGCCCGTTGGTGATCGTGCTCTGCGGGATCACGAAGTCGTCGGACGTGGTCGTATCCGCGTGATATCCGTCGAAGTGGAACTGATAGTTGGCCGTGAGCTTGTGGAAGTCGTTCACCTGCCACCCGAGATTGCCGCCGATATTGAGCGGCCACGTCAGAAGCCGCTCTGCCTCGCGTTCGCCGGTTGCGCCGTAGACACGATCGTTTGACGGCACGGCAATCGCGAACAGATCCACACTCGCGTCGATCGGTCCGCCGAACACCTTCATGTGCTGCAGATTGGCGAGCACGAGGACGCCGCCGAACAGCACGGCGAGCTGCGTGTTCTTGTCGTGGACGCCGAAGTCCAGATAGTTGATGCCGAAGATCGGAAGGGGAAAGTCGAAGGAGGGATCGATCGTGACTCCCATCGCCATCGCCTTTGCCCGCGTGGTCACCGTATCGCTGACCACGCGCGTCCCGTGGTCCTTGACGTAGTTGCGAAGGCCGGCGTCGGTCTCGCGGAACATAATGCGGTCGCTCGATCGTGCCGACTGCCGCCGCTCGGTGAAATCGGCGGCATTCAACCGATAGTCTGAGAATACGACAGCCTTCTCGACGAGCAGGTTCCGCCCCGCGATGAGGACGATCTGCTTGCTGTCGATTCGAGCCGGCAGCCAGATGTCATGGCCGGCCGCATCCTTCACAGGATCGAAAACCTGGACCTCCTCGTTCGACACGACCGGGCTGCTGAGGCGAGTCTGCACCGTCTGCAATCGCGTCCGCGTGAACCGCTCGGCGTCGATCCAGACGGTGCCCTTGTAGAGTGACCGCGTCTGATCCACAGGATCGAACGCGACGGCATAGCATCGTCGGCCGCCTACCGTGTCTGTGCCGAGCAGCCGGTAGCGATAGTCGTTCGTCAGGCGGATGTCGAGCGGCAGCGACAGCACTTTCTCGGCCTGCAGCAGCGGAAACGCCGGACGATCGCTGCCCCAGCGCGATCCGTTCACCGAGAACGACAGCTCTTCCCATTCCATGCCCTGGCGGTCGCGATAGATGCGCGTGTCGCTGACGACGTCGTAACCGGCGTCGGTCACGGTAGGGCGGAAGTGCTGCTCCATCCGTGCATCCGCCACGTAGGTGTCGAGGAGGTCTTCTTCGGCAGCCTGCACCTGCTGATGCCTGGCGATGATCTCCTGCACCGTCAACTGCGCTGTCGCGCGCGTTTCGTCTCGCTGCGCGTAGATGGCAGCCGCGCCGTAGTTGAAGTCGAGGATCCGCGGAGTGGCGTCTGCCGCAACCGTTGCGGTCACGAGTTGAGCGTCTGACGCGGCGTGTGTGATCGAGCGTGGAGGCGCGACCGAACCGTTAGACAGCGAGCGCACCATCGGCGTGCCGAGCGCGGGCAGATGCAGCGTCACGCCGACATCGCCCGCACCCGTGCGTCTCTGGTACAGAAGATAGGTGGAGAAGTTCGACAGGTTGTAGACGAGCCTCGCGTCCAGCACGTCAGGAGGATCCGTCGTCAGCCGGGCGGCGCCGGCATCGAGGAGCACGATCTCGGCCGACAGCAGATCGCTGACCGCCCGAAGGCTGCCCAGCGCGTCTTCCACGTGTCCAGCGCTCAATCCCGCGATCGTCGTGAGCGCGACGGGCGTGCCGAACGATGCGAACTGGGAGTGAAGCACGAGGCGTCGTGCGCTCTCCGCGTCCGGCGGCAGAGGAAGGCCGGCCTGTACGACGTGCGCACTCGGATCCAGACGATCGAGCACCGCGGTGAGGGGGGCCGCCGCCGAGGGACCGCCCTCGGCGCTGGTGATGACGAGGTCAACATACGGCGCGGCATCCGCCGCATACAGGCGCGACAGCCGATCGGCCGTCGACACCGCCGGTCCGGAGACTCCGATCAGTATTGCGGCATCTTCGGCACGCGCCTGTACGGCCGTCGCCTTGAGCAGAAACGCGTCCGCTTCTACGTCCGGCCAGCCGTTCAGCGGGAGCTCCAACGCCTGGACGCGTCCCCGTGTGTGCGCCGCGACCGCGCGCACGTACTGACGCCACGCGGCGATCTCGTCTGCACGTGGCGCAGCCGGCGGATCGGCGAGTACCAGCCAGACGTGCACCGATGGTCCGTATGAAGCGAGGCGTTCGTCGAGCGCAGTGAACGACACCTGATCTCCCACGACCAGCTCGCTTCGCAGGATCGACAGACGGACGGCCACCGGCGCGTTGCCGAGCGCAGCCGCGGCCCCGCGGACGGCCGGCGCCGCTATGGGCGGCCCGTTCAGTGCTTCGTCGATGCCGACGTGGGGAATAACGAGGCCGTCGGCTGCCGCACTCGTTCGAGCCACGCACATCACGAGCCACGCGATGAGAACGGCGGCCAGGCGTGCGGTTGGCGGGACGCGTGTCACGAGGCGTACGCCGTGAGAGGCGCGAGCGGACCGAAACGGACGCGGCGAACGACGTCGCTCAAACGGCCGGCGAAGCCGCTCAATCCAAGATAGTGCGCCGCCCAGAGGCGCGCAGGCAGCCGAACGCGCGGCGGATCGGGATCGAATTCCCAGGGATGCACCCACACCACCGCCGGCACACCACGCCGATTGCTCGCGTCGATCGCCTTCACGACAGACGAGGGACGCGCGAGACGCAGTCCCCAGCCTCCACCGAGTGGCACCTGCTGTCCCATCCACGTCCCGACAAACGGCGGCAGCTCCACGATTGGTCCTGATGTCGTGTGTCGCAGGTGCGGACGCTGTGGATACGTGGGATTGCCGACCACGCGCAATGGCGCCATGCTGGAATCGATCCGGAACCCGTTCGCGGTCAGCACATCGAGTGCACGCGGCGCGCGATCGTTGATCGACCATTCCGGTGCGCGAAACTCCTCGACGCGAGCGACGCCGGCTGCCGCAAGTGCGAGTTGGCAACGTGTGAGCTCGTCGACGAATTCCTCCTCGTTCAACTCGTAAATGCGGCGATGTGTATGGCCGTGCGATCCGATGTCGTGACCCGCAGAGGCAATCTCCCGCACGAGATCCGGATGCCGTTCCGCCACCCAGCCGAGGATGAAGAACGTGGCCCGGACGTCATGCCGCGCAAGCAGATCGAGCAGCCGGCGGGTGGTCTCGACCACGCGACTGGGCAGGGATGGCCAACGGTCGAACGCGAGCGGCCCGTCCACGCCACAGATGTGGAACCACTCTTCGATGTCGACGCTGAATCCGTTCACCACACAGGGTGCCTCGACGGATTCTGGTCAGGACGAGGTGGCGCCGCGGGTCTGTTCGACATAGCCGGCAATCGTGTTCACCGATCGTAAGACGGCGGCGCCGGTTTGTTCGTCGGCAATCGTGACGCCAAACGACCGCTCGAGCTCGAGGACGAGTTCCAGCGCGTCAATGGAATCGAGGCCGAGGCCCTCGCCGAAAAGCGGCGTGTCGTCGCCGATCTCGGCGGGCTGCATGGGCAGGCGCAGGCTGCGGACGATCGCCTGCTTGATCTGGGTTCGCAACGTCTCCGACATGGTCTGCTACAGAATAATGTCTGAGTGGGTCCCTGGGAAATCTAACCGCCGACGACTAGCGGAGCCCGCCATCCACGGCTATCACCTGCCCGCAGATGAAGCTCGCCGCGTCCGAGGCCAGGAAGGCGACGACCGCCGCCACTTCCTCGGGCGTGCCGAGCCGCCGGAGAGCCGTGGCCGACATGATGTGTTCGCGCTGGGCGGCCGGCATCTTCGTCAGCATCTCTGACTCGATCAATCCGGGCGCCACCGCGTTCACGAGGACGCCGTGGCTGCCGAGTTCGTGTGCCAAGGCGCGCGTGAGGCCCTCCAGACCGGCCTTCGAGGCCGCGTAGCTCGATTGTCCCGGCAGCCCCGAGTGCGCACTCGGCGAAGAAATATTGATGATGCGGCCCCAGCGCCGCAGCAGCATGCCGCGCGCGACCGCCCGGCTGCACAAGTACGCGCCATCGAGATTGGTCCGTACCACGCGGTCCCAGGACGGTTGATCCATGAAGAGAAAGAGTCGATCGAAGACGACGCCGGCGTTGTTGACGAGGATGTCGATCGGACCCAGTGCCTGCTGGACGGTCGCCACAGCCGCATTGACCGAGGATTCGACCGCGATGTCGCACGCGACGGCGACTGCTGCCGATCCTCCGCCCACGATCTCGGCAACCACGGCGTCGGCCTCGGTGACGCGTTCGCGATACGCAACGCCGACCGAGGCGCCGCGCATCCCGAGTGTCAGGGCGATTGCCCGGCCAATGCCGCGCGACGCACCAGTGACGAGGGCAACGCGGCCGGCGAGCGACTCTCGTGGATGTGGCACCAAGTGAGGGCGCCTCAGGTGAGGCGAAACGGCGCCGGATCATAGCACGCGCGTCGCGCGCGCCTTCAGGCGACGCCGGACGTTTCCGTGCGCAGAAGCAGGCTGTACAACGTGCCGCCGCTCGCAAAACTGTTCACGAGGATCAGTGGACGCTCGAGCGCGCGGTCCGAGGACGCCACATCGACGGGGCAGGCGGGATCAGGGGCAGCGAACCCGGCTGTCGGTGGAATCCTGCGCCGTACGCCGCAGGCGATCGCCGCCAGAACAGCCGCGGCGCCGACGGCTCCGAACTCGCCGACCGCACCCTTGATCGACGTCACGGGCACGCGGCGCTGAAACACCTCACCGATTGCGACGGCCTCGACGGCATCGAGCTGGCGCGTCGAGTTCGCCGACGCATACACCGCGCCGATCTCGCCCGGCGCGCACCCGGCATCGTCCAAGGCGGCGCGCATCGTACGCACGAGACCAGCCGGCGACGACGGCCAGTGATTCAGCGGTTCGAAGGATCCCGACGCGCCGATGCCGAGGATCTCTCCATAGATGCGAGCGTTGCGGCGGGACGCCGCCACCGGATCCTCCACGACGCACATGAATGCGCCTTCGCCGAACACGAAGCCGTTTCGCGTGGCGTCGAAGGGCCGGCTGCCCTCCGGCTCGGACCCGTCGCGAGACAGGACGTCGAACCAGTCGTGCACGCTGAAGAAACGCTCGTACAGATCGTCGGCGCCGCCAGCGACGACCGTCTGCGTGCGACCGAGACGCACGAGGTCGGCGGCGAAGGCCAGCGCCGCGAGTCCGGACGCCTCCTTGTGGCTGATCGTCGTATTCGGTCCGCGGAGACCAAATTCGAGGCCGCAGAGACTGGCCGCGGCGTTGCCAACCGTGTTGGCGAAGAGCAGCGCGGGCGCGGCCGCCGACCCGCCCTGGTGCAGGCTCTCGAGATATTCGCCGGTCGTCTGGCCGCCAGCGGTGAAGCTGCCCAGCACGAGTCCTGCCTGCTCTCGATCGGATGGGCTGCCGAGCCGTGCGTCCTCGAGGGCCTGGCGTGTGGCGCCGAGCGCGACGCGTCCGATGCCATCAATGCGACGCAGCTTGAGAGGCGGAATGAACGCCGAGGGATCGTAGCCCGTCACGAGCGCGGCGCGATGGGAGTGCAGGCCGGTCGTGTCGAAACGTGCAATCGGCGCCACGCCGGTCCGTCCGCCGATGAGCGCGGTCGCGAAGGCGTCAACCGTAGCCCCGAAGCATGTGACACAGCCGAGGCCCGTGATCACCGGAGTCACGCGCACGGGCGTACGTTAACATAGCGATCGTAGCCTCTCAACGCGCACTATCCAGCGCGCCGATTTGATTTTCCATGCGCATCCTCCCGGTCGTGTTGCTGTCCGCGCTCGCCGGGCTCGCCGCCGGACGCGCTCCAGACCTCTTCGACGAACTGTTCGCCAAAGCCGCACCGATCGGCGCGTCGATGACGACCGTTCGGGCGCGCTTCGTCGAGACCACGACGTCCGCGCTGTTGAAGGCTCCACTCGTGGCCCGGGGATCGCTCAGCGCCGAGCGCCCGGCGCGCCTGCGTCTCGACTACGACGCACCCGAAAAGCGCACGCTCATCGTGGACGAACACCAGCTCGTGATGGACTGGCCTTCGCGCGGTGAACACACCGTCCGCGACATCACGCAGGCACAGGAGCGCGTGAAGAAGTACTTCGCGGGCAAAGATCCGGCGCAACTCCGGAGCCACTTCGACATCACCGCCGTGGTCGATCCAGCAATCGCCGGTACCTGGCGCGTCGACATGGTGCCCCGGCGCAAACAGATCCGCGAAGGCCTGAGCGGCCTGCAAATCTGGATCGATCAGCGCACGCTCTTCATGCGCCAGATGAAGATGGATTTTGCAGGCGGAGAGTCCAAGACCTTCGCGCTCGAAGACGTCCAGCTCAATGCGCCACTCCCGAAGGGCCTGTTCGACACCGGTCCCGTGCCGCCGACACGGTAGCGATCCGACATGGCAGACGCTGGCATACCAGTCGCGGCATCTCAGCGAGCTCTCCAGTCAGCGGCGTCTTCGAGGGCGACGGCGCTGCGTGTGTGGGCGGTCATTCCCGCATACAACGAGGAAGCACGCATTGCGTCTGTCGTCCGCGGGATCGCCGGGTCGGTGGCCGGCGTCGTCGTCGTTGACGATGGATCAAGCGATGGCACGGCACGCGAAGCGGAGCGCGCCGGGGCGGAAGTCATCCGACGACCGTCGAACGGCGGCAAGGGCGCCGCAATCCGAGCGGGGCTCGCGGCCGCGCTCGCGCACGGATGTACCCACGTGCTGTTCATCGACGGCGACGGACAGCATCGTCCGGAGGAGGTGCCGGCGCTCATCGGGGCGGCCGCGGCCGGCGCCGGACTGGTCGTGGGCGAACGGCAGTTCTCGCGCGATCAGATGCCGCGCTCGCGGTATTACGCGAATGTCATTGGGAGCCGCGCACTTTCGTGGTTCATCGGAACCGAAGTGCGGGATACGCAGTCGGGATTCAGGCTCGTCGGAGCAGACTGGCTTCGCAGTCTTCCGCTGACCGCAACCGGCTACGAGATCGAGACCGAGATGCTCATCCGGCTCGCGCGCCGCGGCGCGTCGATCGTGCGGATTCCGGTCGCGGCGGTCTACGCTGACGCGCCAAGCAAACTGCGCCCCCTGCGAGACACGACCCGTACGTGCTTCCTTGCCGTGAAGTATCGCTTCCTCTCGCGAGCGTGATGTGACCGACACTGTAGGTCCGGACCCGCGGTGGCTCACGCACGGCCTGAACAACGGCTGGTTCTTCACGCTGTCGTACCGTCTCGTGAGGACACTGCCGCGATCCGTCAGCTACGGCCTGGCCCGAATCGGGACGTGGGTGGCCTGGCGCACGATGGGCGAGACGACGCGTGCGATCGAAGACAACCTGCGGGCTGTTGTGCCCGGGGCGTCCGCACGTGAGCTGTCGAAGCTGTCGCTGGCGACCTACCGCAGCTACGCACAAGACGTCGCCGATCTGATGGCTGGCGTCTGGGCGTCGCCGGCGGAAAGCGAGTCGATGTTCTCCGCCCGTGGAGTCGACACGTTCCACCGCGTGAGGGCGCAGGGCCGTGGCGCGCTCATCGTGACGGGTCACTTCGGCAACTGGGAGCTCGGCGGCCTGCTGATGCGGAATCTCGGCGTACCCCTCGACGTGGTGGCCATGCCCGAGGCCGACGAGCAGGTGAACCGCATGCGCCATGCGTTCCGCCAGCAGATGGGGATTGAGACGATCGAGGTCCGTCAGTCGCTCGATACGGCCCTTCAGATCCGGCAGCGTCTTGCGCAGAACCGGACGATCGCGATTCTCATGGATCGCCACGTGGATCGAGATCGTGTCGAAG
>JBKPMA010000471.1:0-11696 GCA_046731935.1 Acidobacteriota bacterium | reverse complement strand
GTGTCGAGACGTCCGGGCACAGGCGTAGGCGGGCGCATCTCCCGTTCGTCATTCATCAATCGGCAATCGTAATTACCAGCGCTCTTGTAGGGCGCCTGGAACCATTCGCCCCATTTCGTGGCAACTCGTCACTGTGATTCGCGTCGCGCTATGAATGCGTGATGACGAATGGCGGCGTAGATGATGCAGACAGATCGCCCGTCCCCGCGGGTCAGTCCGGATCGTCGCAGGGACGGACAGAGTCTTGGTGTGATGAACGACGTGTGACTCGGGATGGACGGCGGCGGCCGAGGTCCGCAACTCAGCCAACCGTCCACCTGAAACCATCGTCTATTGGCTCGAGTGGGTACGAACGATCAGGCGTCTGCTCTCGTCATTGTGCATACCCGACGTTCGTGCTGGTCGTGTAGCTCGAGTTCGATCACACCATGGAGTTGCTGTGCAAAAGATCCGAACGCTCGTGGTTGACGATGAGCCGATGGCGCGAGAGCGCGTGATGGCGCTGCTCAATCAGCAGCCGGATATCGAAGTGGTGGGGGAGTGCGCCGACGGCGCGCAGGCCGTGTCCGCCATCGAGCGGCTGTCGCCGGAGCTCGTGTTTCTCGACGTGCAGATCCCCGTGATGGACGCGTTCGGGGTGATCAGGGCCGTGACTCCGCAGCGGATGCCGATGGTGGTCTTCACGACGGCGTACGACGAGTACGCGCTGCGAGCGTTCGAGGTGCACGCGCTCGACTATCTGCTGAAGCCGTTCGACGGCACCCGGTTTCAGCGCGCGCTCGAACGTGCGCGGGAACGGCTCGATCGACAGCGCGCAGGCGATCTTGGGCGGCGCTTGATGGCGATGGTTCACGACCTGAAGCCGGAACCGCCCTCACAGCCCGATCGCCTGGTCGTGAAATCCTCAGGCCGGATTCATTTCCTGCGCGTGGACGAGATCGACTGGATCGACGCGGCAGGCAATTACGTGCGCCTGCACGTGAAGGGGGAGTCGCACCTGTTCCGCGAGACGATGAACGCGATCGAACAGCGGCTCGACGGCGGACGCTTCGTTCGCATCCACCGATCGCACATCGTCAACATCGATCGGATCAAGGAGCTGCTGCCGGGCAACGGCGAGCACATCGTGCTGTTGCGCAACGGCGTCCGACTCACGCTCAGTCGCGGGTATCGCGACAAGCTGCAGCAGCGCCTCGGACAGGCCGAGTAGTTCTCGCACCGCGGGCTTGGCCCCGAGCCCGCGCCCTCAGGCGCTTCGTCGTTCAGCCCTCAGGCCCTCGCGCCTTCAGGGCCCCCTTCTTCCAGCCCTCAGGCCCTCGTCTTCCAACCCTCTGGCTTCTGCGTGATCAGAGATAGCGCACCAGCTGCTTGAGACCAGACAGGAGTGCGCGCCCGAGTGCCTCGGCTACCACGGTGACGTCACCGCGGTCCACCGCCCCGGCCAGGGCAACGGGCTCACAGAGCATCAGCCAAATGAGAACTGATGCAAGCGTGAGTGTGACCAGGAAGGCGATCGTGAGCGGAAGCGAATAGCGTCCAAACTCCATGGCGCACCTGCAGCCCGGGGCATAGCGAGAGGCGTGCCGCCAGGTGTCACAACGGCTAAAGCATTTAGATGCAGTGATGTAGTGACGGAAACTGGGACCGGATGGGCTCGCGTCCTGTTCGGTGCCGAACAACCCCGTCCCAGATCCGGACTGTTGCCCGCTGCCCGAATGCGTCGCCGCGCTGTTCACTGACTTCCGACATCCTCACAGGGGCGTGCCGCCGCGAATCTCAAAACGCTGGGGCGCCGCCTGCAGGTTCTGCCGTTCGCAGTGGCGGCCCTAGGCCGGCCCGGGGCACACTCATGACGCGAGCGTGGCCCCGGCCCCACAATCAGGCTGCCCATTCACAGGTTGTCGTGGGGGCGGGGTCGTTCTCCCCGTCCTCCGACGCACCCCGCCCTAGGGCCCTCCGACCTGCCGCCAGCGCGCGCCGTCCCACTCCCACGTATCACTGGCATTGTTGATCCCGCCGTAGAGCACCGTCCGCCCCCGCGCTTTGTCGTACACCATCACAGGCTGGTAGCGCGCGCCCGGCGTGGAACCGGAGAGCTCGACCTCCGTCCACGACGAGCCGTCCCATCGCCACATGTCGGAGAGCGGTGCGCCGCTGTGTGCCGCCGCGCCGCTGTAGAGCCACACGACTCCGGCGCGCTCGTCGTAGACCATGGCATGGGCGTAGCGCCCGCGAGGTCCACTGGCTGACGCCTGCGTCCACCGCGTGCCGTTCCACAGCCACGTGTCACTCAGGAACGTCTGCGGTCCGTTCTGCCCCGGAGGGGGCGCACTCACTCCTCCAAAGAGCACGACCTGCCGCCGTTGACTGTCATAGGCGAGAGCGGTGCGGCCTCGGCCCGACGGACCCTCCGCCGCCACCCGCCGCCACGCTGTTCCGTCGAGCCGCCACGTGTCACCAGGCCACGCGCCAGACCGGTCGGACGGAATGCCGCCGAACATCAGGACGCCGTGACCGTCTTCGACGACCGCGTGGTGATCGCGCGGCGCGATGTCCGTCAGACGCCGCCAGCCGCTCGCATCCCCTTCCCAGTTGTCTCCCACCACATCCCAGGTGCTGCCGTCGGCCGATTTCCTCGATCCGCCGACGACGATCAGGGCGCGGCGCGATTCATCGTAGGCCGCGCTGGCGTTGACGCGCGACGGTGGACCCGCGCCCTCGAGCGGTTCCCAGCGCGTACCCGTCCAGCTCCACATCCGATCGTTCTCGCCGGATCGCGGATCGCCTTCCGCGCCAATCAGCACCACACGCTGCAGGCGCCTGTCGTACGCGCCGATCGCGTGATTGGTGTGCGGCTGATCGTCCGCTCGAATGACGGGCGTGCTTTGCCGGGCGTGGAGCGCCACCGCGCCGGCCACCGCGAGCGCCGGGACGATCACGTGTCGAAGTGTGAGCATGCCGGCATTGTGAGAGGCCGACTGCCGGTGCGCAACGATCCTGTGACGAGACCGGGCCTATTGGGGATGACCGGGATCGAGACCGATCAGGAAGCCGCCGGCTCGAACGGCTGACTGATTCCTCTTAGCGTCGTCCGGCCGCACCGGACCCCGAGCTTCAACAGACGAAGCAGCACCTGCGCGGTGATGAACGCATCGCCGCTGGCGGTATGCCGATCGTGCGGGATGACGCCGAACATCTCGCACAACGCATCGAGCGTGAACCGGCGGATCGCAGGGCGTCCTGCGAAGGCGCCATCCTGCTCGAGATGGAGGGTCAGGTCCATCGTGTCCATGCTGCGGTTCAACAGCCGCATGTTCCAGTGCCGTTCGTAGCCGGCGTCGAACGTGGCGATGTCATGGCCGATGTGGTGGCCCACGATGACGGCGTCCGCCACGTAGTCGAGGAACCGCGCGAGCGCCTCCCGCTCGTCGACGCCGCCGCGGGCCTCGTCACGCGTCACGCCGTGGACTTCGACCGCGGTGGTGTTGTGCTCCACGCGGATCAGCGCGTCGAAACTGTCGTCAAGCTGGATTTCGCCGGAGCGCACCGCCACGGCGCCCATCGTGATGAGTCGATCGTGCCGTGGATCGAGGCCCGTCGTCTCGGAGTCGAGGACCACGAACCGGACCTGATCGACCGGCATGTCGTCTGCCGGAGTCGTCTCGAACAGCGCCCGGTAGCGGCTGATGAAGGCCGGCTCCATCAGATCTCGTCCAGCCAGTCTGAATCGGCGGCGAACTCGAGCAGCCGGTGGATCACGGGGAACCCGCTCTTCAGCACGTGGCGATCGTGCCTGCTGAGGAGTGACGGCGGCAACTCCGCGCCATCGGTCCGCTGGCTGATGCCGATGCGTCCCTGTTGCCACAGCACGATGCGCAGCGTCTCCGTCGCGTCGCGGAAAATGGCCTCGTGCGCAGGCAACAGACGCCGGGCCATGGCAAACCGCTCCGCCGTAGACGTGCCCATGACGTCGCGTCCTGCCATTCCGAGCACGCGTCCAAGATCGACGAGCGGTCCGAGCACATTGTGCTCGAGCCTGAAGACGGCGATCTGCTCGCCGCTCTGCTCGACGACGGCATCCTCGTAGAACGTCAGCGGCGGAAGGCTCGCCAGGCAGTCGTGCGCGAGCACGCGGATGATGTCGCGGTCCACCGCGGCGGCGACACGATCGCGAACCGACTGCCACACAGCGCGGGCGCCATGAAAGGGCCGCAGATCGAAGAGAGAACGGTGCCTCGACATGTCTTCGATCACAGGATTCTGCACCCAGGCCGTGTAGCGCCGGGTCCATTCCGCCGCGCTGGCGACGCTGTACGAGGGATCCGATGCGCGTGTGGACGCAGGCAGGTAGCCGCACATCGCCAGGTCCTTCATCACGGTCGCAAAACGTTCCTCCAGCGTGCGGATATCGCCCGTGCCGTCGTGGATCACGACCACATGGGGCTGCCGGGAGACGATCGACTCGCCGCGGCCGGCGGCGCCGCAGACGCACCAGCACGCCGCCTCGCCGCCGCCCGTCAGGGTGATGAGACGACGAACGATCGCGAGGTCCGCTGCGTCGGTGAATCGCGACACCCACTCTGTCGCGGTGGCGCTCGTCAGGAATCGCAGCGCGCACGCGCGGGCCCGCTGATTCAGCGAGCGAAGCGAATGCGCGTCGGCGGCGCGGCCGATGTCGCGCAAAATCGCGGCGGGTTGATCGCCGAACACTGGCGCGAGATCGCGCGGCGTGAGAACCGCAAGCAGCTGCCCCGTATACGTACCGTCTGACGTCATCACCAGCGCGCCGATCTCGGTGCTGCCCATCGCTATCGCACCGTCCGCAATCGATGCGTCCGGTCCGAGTGCCGGCGTGCTCGCAAGCGGCAGCGCTGAAAGCGGCCGGCCGACGTTACCGCTGTCCTCGGCGATCAAGGCGAGCAGCGAACGCGGAGTGACGACGCCCAGCAGCTCCGCGTCGTTCCCCATCACCGCCATCGCTTCCGCGGAGCTGCGCGTCAGCAACCGCGCCGCATCGGCCACACTGTCGGCGTGGCCGCAGACCAGGAGCGCTCCCGCCCGCTCGTGCAGGAAGACGCGGCGAGGGTCTGCACGGTCGTCCGTGCGCTTGAAATCACCGGCCACCGATCCCAGTGCTGCGACGAACTCGCGGACGTACGCGTACTTCGCGAGCACCTCGGCGAAGTCACCCGCCGGAAGTCCATAGACGACGACGTCGCTCGTCGATCGCGCGGAGTACAGCACCGTTCGCGCGCCATGGAATTGCTCGGCGCCGAGCAGGTCGCCGGCTCCGCGGACGTCGCGAAGCTCCGCCTTCCCCTGCCGCTCGTCCCACAGCGAGACCGTGCCCTGCTGAATGACGAAGACATGCGCCTTGTGCGGTTCGCCCTGCCACAACAGAAACTCGTTGGCTTCGTAGAAACGGACACGGCCGTTCGCGGCCAGCGCGACGAGGTCAGCGTCGGCGATCGCGGTGAACGGCGGATATTGCTTGAGAAAGTCCGCGACGCGGTAACGGATGGCAGCGGTGTCCACGGGTGCGCAGAGCATATCGCGCACCGTTCCGTCGCGTTGGAAGAGGCTTGACCAGTGGCCTCAGTCTTCGGTCTTCAGTGGTGCGGGGGCCCCGTGGCCGTAGCCTGTCGCCTGCAGCCTGTAGCCTGCCGTCTATCACCTCGGGCGCTCGGTCAGCGGCGCGTTCGGGTCTGGCGTGGGCAGCAATGACTTGGATCCGCCGTGCGCCTCGCCGTCAAGGAGCGCGTCGAGGCTCTCGTACGCGTAAAGCGTGGGCGCGTGATTCTGCATCAAGCCGCCCGTGTCCGCGGTCGGCCCGTAGTTGCTGTGCAGTGCCCGGCCGAGCATCCGGAGCATGGCCATCTGTTGTCCGCGATGATGGGACGTGTGCGTGAGGCGTCGAGTCATCACCCAGGCTCTCGATCGCGTGGTGTCGAAGAACGTTGTCTGTTCTTCCCACCACGGCTCCGTTGTCTCGCGCAGACGCGCGAGCCGGCGTCCGCTGTCTTCCGCGTAGCGCGCGATGAACTCGAGCCGGTCCTCGCGTTCGGGCAGCGGGGGCGCACCGACGTCGATGCCGAGCATGTTCCGGAACCAGAGGTCCTCGCTGACACACTGGTGGACCATGTGCTCGCGAACGCTGCGTCCTCTGGGGTCGTCGTGCCGAGGACGCACCGTGAGGTCCTCGTCACGGAACTCGCTCCAGACGCTGACCACCTTCACCCGTTCGGTTTCGTACATGTCGATGAGGAAGTCGTACGTCATGGCGCTGAACGAAAAAAGGCGGCACGTGAGAGTACGTGCCGCCCCCAATGCTAGCGCGCCGACCTTCAGAGCGTCTTCAGGTACGCGACCAGGTCGGCTTTCTGTCGAGCCGTCAGCTGCAGATGGAACTGCTTGTCGTAGTGCTCGACGACCGCCGCCAGATTCGGTGCACTGCCGTCGTGGAAGTACGGCGGATGCTGAAAGAGGCCTCTGAGCGGTGTCGTCCGGTACTGTCCGGTTGCGGATCGTTCCGCGTATCGCGGATCGGTTCCCACCTCGGCCGGTTCGTGGAGCACCGGGTGCCGGCGATCCGGCCCGCTCAGCACGTCGGTGAACGTCGGTCCCTGATGGCACGTGCTGCATCGGCCTTCACCGGTGAAGACGCGCCTGCCGCGCCTGGCGGCATCGCGATCGATGATGCGCGACGGCGGCATCGGCGTTCGTAGACTCAGTTGATATTCGAGCAGCGCGGGTAGTTTCGGCGTCACCCGGTCCGGCGTCTGGTTGATGAACAATCCGATGCGCGGATCGTTGAAGCGGCCGTGGCCGCCCATCTGCCCGACGCCGACGTAGCTGTTCCAGTACGAGATCGGACCGTCCGCGGTGTACGTCTCGAACCCGACACCCTGCAGGCCGAAGATCGACGGGATCACGATCGGCACCGACGGACTGTTGAGCGGGATGATGTTCGTCCCGTCGAACGCGTGATGCCGCGGGTCGTACTTCCCAGGTCCCCACGCGCGGAACTCGGTTTTCGTCGCTTCATCCAACGCGGGTGACAGCGCGACGATCGCGCCGACGTTCAGGTCGGTGTTCGCCCATCCATCGAGCCTGTGGCCGATCGACGGCGCGAATGAGTTGTCGACTGACGAGTGGCAGAACGCGCACGTGATACCGACGCGCGTCAACTGACCCTGATCGTTCACCGAGCCCTTGAGGCCGACCACCGCATTCAGCCGGAGGAGCTCGACCGTCACCGCCGGGTCGTGTAGATCGAGTTGTTTGCGACGGAGCGCCGTGATCACCGATCGCGGAAGCGCGTCCACATCGACCTTGAGACCCACCGCAAGCGCGGTCGAGGGATCGACGGTCGGCAGGACCTCGTGCATTCGAAGCACGTCGGTCCACAGCTGCTCGTCGCCGAAGGTGTCGAATCGAAAGATGTTCCGTCCCGCCCTGCGCAGGTCGTCGCGATGGCGATCCCCTCGCTCAGCATCGACACCACGGCGCTCCTGTCCGGCATCCGCCCCTCGCCGGTCGGCGTCTGCCAGGCCCGAGACCGCGAACGTCGTCGCGAGGACCGACGCCAGCAGCGCTGCATACATCAGCCGCATCGCGCATACTCCTTTCCACACGCACGTCATTCCTTGGACCATAGGAGCGGCGGCAATGAAAAAGGTGACAGGCGGGCGACAGCTGCATGAGCTTTGACGACATCGCGGCCGCGAGAACGCGCGACGCGGCGGCCGCACGTATCGCATCGCTATCCACTATTTGTGCTCGAGGCAGCGCAGGCGACGTCCGTCGTATCGGCAATGCGTGGACGCGCGATCACTACGGTGGCGACTTCGAGATCACGGTGACTCCGGAAGGGCAGACCGCCGTGTCGCTCGTCTTCGTCCAGTCACGCGACGGCAACACCGTCGCGGCGGATCCTGCGTCGCTCGGGGGCGGCGCGACCGACAAGCACTTGATCTACGAGGGACTGACCCGTGTGGCCGCCGACGCGGTGCTTGCGGGCGCCGGCAGCGTGTACCGTGCGGCGTTCTTTTCGGTGTGGCATCCGGAGCTCGTCGCGCTGCGTCAAGCGCTCGGGCTGCCCCGGCATCCCGCGCAGGTGGTCATCTCGAAGCACGGGCATCTGGATTTCGACGCGCTGCTGTTCAATGTGCCCGGCGTGCCGGCCTTCATCGTGACCGGGGAAGACGTGATCGCGGATCGCGTGGAGTGGCTGCGCGCGCGGCCCTGGATTCATGCGATCCGTCTGGTGGGCGACGATTTGCGGTCCGCAGTGGACCAACTGCGGCTGACATTCGGCATTGGCCGTATTTCCGCAATCGGTGGACGATTCACTGCCTCTCGGCTCGCCGATGCGGGACTGGTGCAGGATCTCTATCTCACGACGACGTCACACCAAGGAGGTGAGCCAGGAACTCCCTGGTATTCCGGGGCGAATCCGCCGCGACTGGAGCTCGTGACGAGGAAGGAATGGCGCGATCGGGGATCGGTCGTCGCGTTCGAGCATTTCCGGGTCGCGCCTGCGCCTCAGGGATTTCCCTGATACCAAGCGGGAGCAGAGCGCGCTACCCTCTCGCCTCACCTCCGCGCCATGACGGCGATTCCACCGTCCCGTTGTCCGCGCTGTGAGAGCCAGACAGTCGGCGTGGCCCTCGAGACGCCGTATGTGCTGTACCTGCGGTGCTCGAGTTGCGGACACGTGTGGAACGTTCCGAAATCCAGCCGTCCTCCGTCGCCGGACGATCAGGCGTCGTCGCGCAACCAGCCCTGAAGAACGGCGAACCTCACGACAGCGAGCCGATTCTCGAGCCCCAGCTTGTGCATCGCGTTGGTCTTGTGCGTCTCCACGGTCTTCACCGTGATCGACAGCTGCGACGCGATCTCTTTGTTGCTGTTGCCCCAGGCCACCAGTCGAAGCACCATCTCCTCACGCGGGCTGAGCGGAAGGGGTTCCGAACGTCCGGCGCCCGCCGCGCGCCCGTCTCGTCGGAACTCGCGTACGACGCGGCCTGCCACGGCGGGATCCAGATACGTGCCTCCGCCGCTGACCGCGCGAATCGCGTGCACGAGTTCGGCGGATCGGCTCTGTTTGAGCACGTATCCTGACGCTCCCGCCGTCAACAGCTGCTGCAGGTAGCCGTCGTCGGCGTGGCGCGTGAGCGCGATGACGTTGACCTTCGGGCAACACGCCTTGATCGCCTGGGTCGCCGCGAGCCCATTCAGATCCGGCATCGAGACGTCCATGATCACGAGATCGGGAAGGAGATGCTTCGTCTGAGCGACGGCGGACGTGCCGTCCACCGCCTCACCGACCACGGAAAGGTCGGCGTGCCTGCTCAAGATCGCCTTGAGACCTTCGCGCACGGCCTCGTGGTCGTCGGCGATCAGGATTCGCAGCTTGCCCATCGGCGTTCAGTGCCGCACGCGGCGGTTGTGGTGAACGCCAGCATACCGCGTACCGATAAGCCTGAACCCGGTCAATCGGCTGTGCCCCGGACCCGAAGAAACGGCGAACTCCCGAGCTAGTAAGGGAATTACCTTAGGTCATCGGCGGCTGCCCGATACTGCTTGATCGGGGTGCGATGCAGAATGCGAGCTCCATTCTGCCTTCAGCACCATGGGCGAACGCGACGTGGCGTCTACCGCCAGCTACCGCCTATCGAGTCCTGTCGTCGACGACGGCGATGTGGCGGGAGACCTCCTGCGCGCGCACGACATGCAGCTCGAAACCATCCTGCAGTTGACGCCGTTCATGATCACGCGCTGCAGCCGCGATCTGAAATACGAGTTCGTCAGCGGCGCATACGCCGCCATGCTGGGTGTGACGGCGCAGCAGATCGAAGGCCGCGCGATCCTCGAGGTGATGGGTGAGGAGGGATTCGCCGCGATTCGCCCGCATATCGATCGCGTGTTGTCTGGTGAGGTGGTGCACTACGAGGCGCCAGTGCACTTCGACACCGCGGGCACGCGCCACCTGTCGGTGACGTACACGCCCGAACGCGACTGCACTGGAACGATCGTCGGCTGGGTCGCGTCAGTGCTCGACGTCACTGAGCGCCACCGGCTCGATCGAGAAGTCGCGCGGTTGAACGAGCAGCTGCGTGACGCCAATCGCCGGAAGGACGAGTTCCTCGCCATCCTCGCGCACGAACTCCGAAATCCGCTGGGCACGATTCGTTCGGTGCTCGAGATGCTGCGAATGAACGGCGATCCGGCGCCGGCGCTGCAGCAGGTGCGGCCCATCATGGAGCGGCAGGTCGCGCACATGGTCAGACTCGTGGACGATCTTCTCGACGTGTCACGGATCGTGACGGGACGACTCGAGCTTCGCCGGCAGCCCAGTGCGCTGCGCGATCTCATCGGCGCCGCTCTGGACGAGACACGTGCCACGTTCGAGCGGTCATCGTTGACGTTGAACGTTCAGCTCCCGTCCGACGAGTGCGTGCTCGACGTAGACCCGACACGGTTCGTACAGGTACTGTCGAACGTGCTGCACAACGCGGCCAAGTTCACTCCGCCCGGCGGAGCTATTGACGTGAGTACGATGATCGAATCGACCGTCGACGCCCCCACACTGGTGCTCACCGTCCGCGATACGGGCGAAGGCATTGATGCCTCGAAGCTGGCGCGCGTCTTCGAGCTGTTCGAGCAGTCGAGCCCTGCCGACGCGGAGAAGGGAGGCCTCGGGATCGGATTGGCCCTGGCGCGGCGCCTGACCGAGCTGCATGGGGGCACGATCACGGCGCACAGCGACGGACCTGGAAAGGGCAGTTCGATGACCATCCGCATGCCGATCGCCGCCGCCCCACTCCCTGCCTCTCCATCCGACGGCGCGCCGGCGCCTCGCATCTCGCGCCGCGTTCTGGTCATCGACGACAATCGCGATGCGGCGGATGCGCTGGCGCTGCTTGTCGCGGCGATGGGTGGACACGCGCAGGTGGCCGAGAGCGGCATCGACGGCCTCGAGCGCGCGCGCCAGTTTCAGCCAGACGTCATCTTCGTCGACATCGGCATGCCCGGCATGGACGGATACGAAACGTGCCGGCGGCTGCGATCGCAGTCGTGCACGCATCGTCCCTATCTCGCCGCTCTCACCGGCTGGGGACAGGACCGCGATCGGCGCCGCGCGATCGACGCGGGCTTCGACGTCCATCTCACCAAGCCAGCCGATCTGAACGTCCTCCAAGCGCTGCTGTCAGGCGAGCGCCAATAGACTCAACCGTTCGCTTACAGCTCAGTCGTGCGAACTGCCGTACCGGCTGAGGGTCTTCCCCGATACACAAGGCAGCGGCCGATCGGTAGCCTGCGTGTGGGAGGCCCTTGCTTCATGTCTACACCACCCAGTTTGCCAACCGTGAATCGCGTCGAGTCGAGCTGCCCTGTCTGCAAGTGTACCCAGGTGACTGTGGTCGCGATTCAGTACATGCGGTGCAACGCGTGCCGCAAGGTATGGAACAGATCACCGAGTCGCGCGGAGCCCACACATACCCGTGTCGCGACCCGATCTGCCTAACGTCTGCTCTGCATGTCCGTCTGGCGTTCATCGCATCGCGTCACCGCCCACGAGCGCACGACACCCGGCGAGGATGTCATCCCTGGCGAGGGGCATTTGTGGCAGAACGGCGAGTGCGTCGCAGCGGTGCACTATCTGCTGGTGGGGTCGGCGGTGCCAAATGATG
>JBKPMA010000470.1:0-4409 GCA_046731935.1 Acidobacteriota bacterium | reverse complement strand
GCGCGAAGGCGATCGACGCACTCCGCGCTGACGGTCGAACGCTCGCATTCTTCAAAGACCAGTTCAGGCACTGCAAGCCGATCCTGGCCGCATCGTCGAGTCGCGCGGTGCTCGATGCCTGCGGGCTGTCCCCAACGCTCGAAGGCGGCCAGGCGGATACAGGCGTCATTCTCGCCTCGAGCGTGAAGACAGCCGCCGACGACTTCATCGCAGCAATCGCCAAGCATCGTCACTTTGCACGAGAAACCGATCCGCCGCGCGTGTAGCGGGCGGGGGATCACAGATATTTTCAAGGAGCATCGATCATGGCCGAGAACAAGACCCTCCACGACGCATTCCTCGACGAACTGCGAGACGCATATGACGCCGAGAAGCAGCTGACGAAGGCGCTGCCCAAACTCGCCAAAGCGGCGTCGGATCCCAAGCTGCGGCAGGCGTTCGAAACGCATCTGCGCGAAACCGAAGGCCACGTGCAGCGACTCGAGCGGGTGTTCGAGAGTCTGGACGAAAAGGCGAAGGGTAAGCACTGCGACGGCATCGCCGGGATCATCGAAGAAGGCAAGTCGACCATGGGCGAAGACTTCGAGGGCACGACCATGGACGCGTGCCTGATCGCGGCCGGCCAGCGCGCCGAGCACTATGAAATGGCGGCCTACGGCACGCTCGTCGCGTGGGCACAGGCCATGGGTCACACGCAGGCCGAAAAGCTGTTGCAGCAGACGCTGGACGAAGAAAAGGCGGCCGACAAGAAGCTGTCGGGGCTCGCGGAAAGCGGTATCAACCAGAGTGCCGCCAGGGACGCGCATCCCGAAGAGGGAGAGACGGTCGGCGCAGGGGTCACAGCTGGCAGAAACAGCACGAGCAGGGCTGGCCGCCGCTGACGCCCGCACTCAACAGACACTCGCTACCAGGTGACACATGAGTAAACCACTCGCGATCGTCACGGGCGCGTCATCCGGGATAGGGTTCGAGCTCGCACGGATCTGCGCCGAAGAGGGGTTCGACCTGCTCGTCGCCGCCGATCGCTCCGAAATCTATTCGGCTGCCGATCAATTTCGCGAGCGTGGGGCGGACGTCATGGCGATTGAAACCGATCTCGCGACGACGGCTGGCGTCGACGAGCTCTGGTCCACACTCGCCGGACGGCCGGTCGACGCATTGCTGGCGAACGCCGGCCACGGGCTCGGTCGAGCGTTCCTCGACCAGAACTTCGACGACGTGCGGCATGTGATCGACACGAACATCACCGGCACCATCTATCTCGCACAACTGGTCGGCAAACAGATGCGCACTCGCGGGCAGGGCCGCATCCTGTTCACCGGCTCCATCGCCGGTTTCATGCCGGGCACCTATCAGGCGGTCTACAACGGCACGAAAGCGTTCATCGATTCCTTCTCGTTCGCGCTGCGCGCTGAACTCAAGGACAGCGGCGTGACCGTGACCTGCCTGATGCCTGGAGCCACAGAGACCGACTTCTTCGAGCGCGCCGACATGATGGACACCAAGGTCGGCCAGGGCGAGAAGGACGACCCGGCCGACGTGGCGCGCGTGGGCTTCGACGCCATGATGCGTGGGGATGGCGATGTCGTGAGCGGCTGGAAGAACAAGCTGCAAACGGCCATCGCCAGTGTGACACCCGCGGGCGTCCTCGCCGAGCAGCATCGTCGGATGGCGGAACCCGGCTCCGCCGAACCGGCGAAGAAATGACACGGCGACCCGAGGCCGGAATTGCCGTTCCGGTCTCGGGAACCGCGTTGCTGCTGATCGACGTCATCAACGATCTCGCATTCGAGGGGTCGGAACCGTTGGTCGCGCAAGCCGAGGCGATGGCCGTACGACTGCAGGCTCTCAAGCGCCGCGCCGCCGCGGCGGGTCTGCCCATCGTGTACATCAACGACAACTTCGGACAGTGGAGGTCCGACTTCCGTCAAACCGTCATCCACTGCACGTCACGATCGTCGCCCGGGCGGCGTGTGTCGCAGCGTCTCAGGCCTACCGCCCGCGACTACTTCGTGCTGAAACCGAAGCACTCCGGATTCTTCGACACCACACTCGAGACGCTCCTCGAAGCACTACGCATCAGACGGGTGATCCTGACGGGCATCGCGGGGAACATCTGCGTACTGTTCACGGCGAATGACGCCTACATGCGCGATCTGAGAATCTACGCGCCCGCCGACTGCATCGTCTCGAATACGCCCGAGGAAAATGCGCACGCCCTGCAGCAGATCGAGACCGTGTTGAAAGGAAACGTCTCGGTATCCACCCGATTGTTCTTCCGGGGCAGCCGGAGTGCCAAGAAGGCGCGGCCTTCGGCCCGTTCGCCCCTTGCGCGACACTGACGGATCGTTATGAGGCACGTTCATGGCCACGTCACACATCGACACCACTCCGTTCTGGTCGATCTCCGCATCGTTTCCGCGGTTCGCGAAGCTGAGCGACGGCGCGACTGCCGATGTCGTGGTCGTCGGTGGCGGCGTCACGGGACTCACCGCCGCGTATCTCCTGGCCAGGGCGGGTAAGCAGGTCGTCCTGCTCGAGCGCGACAGGTGTGCCGAGACCGACACCGGGCACACGACCGCGCATCTGACGATGGTCACCGACACGCGCCTGAGTGAGCTGGTGCGGCGATTCGGGCGCGATCATGCGCAGGCGGTGTGGGACGCGGGACTGGCGGCGATCTCGCAAATCGACACGATCGTTCGCGAGCACGGGATCAAGGCAGATTTCGCCTGGGTCGATGGATTTCTGCATGCACCGCTCCGCACCGACAGCGGTGACGCGGGGAGGGGACTTGAAGACGACGCGGCGCTCGCCCGCGAGCTCGGTTTCGACGCCGAGTACTTGGACGACGTTCCTCTCGTTCAACGTCCGGGCGTTCGCTTTGCGAATCAGGCCCGATTCCATCCCCGAAAATATCTGGCGGGTGTGGCGCAGGCGTTCACGGAGCTCGGCGGGAGGATCTTCGAGCATTCGGAAGCGAGCGAGTTTCGCGAGAATCCTCGCGCCGTGATTGCCAACGGCCAGACGGTGCGCTGTGACGACGTGGTGATCGCGACACACAACCCGCTGGTCGGGTTTGGCGGCGCGGCAGGGGCGACCCTCTTTCAGACCAAGCTCGCTCTGTATACCAGCTACGTCGTTGCGGCACGGCTGCCTCGAGGCGCCGTGCCAGACGCCCTCTGGTGGGACACCGAGGATCCCTATCACTACCTTCGCGTCGAACCGCAGCAGGACCACGATGTCGTGATCTTTGGTGGAGAGGATCACAAGACCGGCCAGCAGGAGAACACGACCGCCTGCTATCGGCGGCTCGAGAATCAGCTCAGCGCGATCGTGTCAGATGTCGAGATCGTGCATCGCTGGTCGGGCCAGGTGATCGAAACGCCGGACGGACTGCCGTACATCGGCCAGAGTGCGGAACGCCAGTACGCGGCCACCGGATTTTCCGGCAACGGCATGACCTTCGGCACGCTGGCAGGCATGATGACCGCCGATGCCGTGCTCGGGCGCGTCAATCCGTGGCGCGAGCTGTTCGATCCGAATCGGAAGGCGCTCGCCCGCGGGTTGTGGGACTACATCAAGGAGAACAAGGACTATCCCTACTATCTGATCCGCGATCGTTTCGCAGGTGCCGACGCCCAGTCGCTGCGAGCCGTGAAGCGCGGCGAAGGCAAGATCGTCGAGCGGAACGGCAAGAAGGTGGCCGCCTACCGCGATCCCGCGGGTGTGGTGACCCTGCGATCGGCGACGTGCACACACATGGGCTGCATCGTGGGCTGGAATCCGGCTGAGCGCACGTGGGATTGTCCGTGCCACGGCTCGCGCTTTCAGCCGACCGGGCAGGTCA
Source organism: Acidobacteriota bacterium (assembly GCA_046731935.1). Lineage (GTDB taxonomy): Bacteria > Acidobacteriota > Vicinamibacteria > Vicinamibacterales > JAENWD01 > CAVUPP01. Next base: position 559 of record JBKPMA010000470.1, on the reverse strand, counting down.
TCTCCGGGCCGGCAGAAACACCGCTTCCGGAGAGCGACTGACGATCGCCGCCAGCGGCCATGCCGAACAGCACTGCCGAACACTACGACGTGAACGCCGTGATCGGCGGACTGCTTCGCGATCTGGCGTTCGCGCAGGCGTCGCAACAGAAGATGTACGGCTACAAGCGCGCGGCCGCCGCCATTCTCGCATTGCCCGAGCCGCTGACTGATCTGGCTGGTCCCGATGGGAGCCTGCCGCGAATTCCTGGGATCGGTCCTGGTTCGACGCGCATCATCCGCGAGGTGCTCGATACGGGCGGGTCGCCGACGGTGGAGCTCGCCGTTGCTCAAAGCGCGCGCCGATCGGACATCCAGCGCCGCCGCAGCCTGCGGAGCCATTTTCTGAGCCGCGCAGAAGTGCTGCGCGTCCTTTCTGACGCGACGCTCTCCACATCCCCAAGTGTGCGCCCGGGGTCATTCGGCGCCACATCCTCAAGTGTGGGGCCGGGGTCATTCGGCGCAAGCTCCGATGCACCCCGGCCAACCGTGAGGCACAGGAGGGACGATCCAACTGGCCC
>JBKPMA010000469.1:0-5564 GCA_046731935.1 Acidobacteriota bacterium | reverse complement strand
TGACTACACTCATCAATTCGATCGGCGACGAGTATCGCCGTTACAAGACGCTTGCTGAAGAGGCCTTGGAACAGGTCGAGGATGCGCAACTGTCGGAGGCAGGACCGGCACACGGCAACTCACTTGCCGTCATGTGTTGGCACGTGTCAGGCAACCTGCGCTCACGCTTCACTGACTTCCTGACGACGGATGGAGAGAAGCCCTGGCGCAAGCGCGATGAGGAGTTCGATCAGCGGACGGTGAGCCGCGCCGAGTTGCTGGCCAAATGGGCTGCCGGCTGGGATGTCTTGTTTGCGGCGCTCGCGACGTTGACCGGCGACGATCTCATGAAGACCGTCACGATCCGCGGTCAATCGCTCGCGGTTCATGAGGCCTTGCATCGATCGCTCGCGCACACCAGTTACCACGTTGGCCAGATCGTCTACCTCGCGCATGCCTTCGCGGGCGGGCGGTGGCGATACTTGAGCATTGCTCCGGGCGAGTCTGCCGCGTACGAGAAGGAGCTCTCGGGCAAGAAGCCCGTCTGAATGCCGCCGGGAACGGCGTAGAATCACTGGCCCGGGTGCACGGGATTCAGGAGGGCGTCATGGTACGTAGGCTGGGATTGATCGCAATCGTATGTGTGGTGCTCGGGATGACCGCGCGCGCCGCGGACGTCGCGGGAACCTGGGAGGGCACGGTTCAGGGCCCGCAGGGAGACTTCAATCTGACGTTCAACTTCACCGTGGACGGCGAGACGCTCGGCGGCACCGTCGAGGGACCTGGCGGTCCGATGAAGATCACGAAGGGCACCATCAAGGGCGACGACATGTCGTTCAACGTTGACCTCGACGCGAACACGACAATCACCCACGAAGGCAAGGTGAACGGCGACACCATCGCAATGAAATCGCACGGACCCTGGGGCGATTCTCAGTTCACGCTCAAGCGGGCTGCGAAGAAGTAAGCCGTGACTGGTGACGAGCTTCGCTCTCTCCAAGCGCCGCTGAAGGACCGCTACCGTGCGGAGCCCGAAGCGGCGCTCGTCACACTCCGCGCCACGGGCACGCTGACCGACGATGTGACGTGCAGTGTGGAGACTGGCCGCGCGCTGGTCCGCGCCGGCCTCCACCCGGCCACTGGCGGAAATGGAATTGCCGTGTGCTCCGGTGACATGCTGCTGCAGGCACTGGTGGCCTGTGCCGGTGTCACGCTGGGGGCAGTCAGTACGTCACTCGCCATTCCACTTCGCGACGCGCGCCTGACCGCGGAAGGCGACCTCGATTTCCGCGGCACGTTGGGCGTCGCCCGCGATGTCCCCGTCGGCTTCCGTGCGATCCGACTCACGATCGCGCTCGACACCGACGCGTCCGCGGAGCAGCAGGCCAAACTGATCGCCGTCACCGAACGCTATTGCGTCGTGTATCAGACGATCGGCCATGGGTGCCCGATCGAAGTGTCGATCGCGTCAATGTGACAGCCGTCCGGCAGCGAACATCGGGTTGTACCGTCCATGGTCAAGTCCTTCAAGGCAACGATCGTCCGCGACGGCGCGATGTGTTTCATTCCGCTCACGTTCGATCCGAAGCCGGTGTTCGGGAAAGTACGAGCGCCGGTGAGAGTCACCCTGAACGGGTATACCTATCGCAGCACGATCGCTGCGATGGGTGGTCCACCGTGCGTGCCGCTGCGACGCAGCAACCGTGAGGCTGCGGGTCTCGAAGGCGGTGAGACGATCAACGTGACGATCGAGCTCGACACCGACACGCGCGAAGTGCGTCCGCCGCCGGATCTGGTCCGTGCGCTCAAGGCGGCACCGCCAGCCTGGGCTCGCTGGCAGGCTCTGAGCTATTCGCACCAGCGCGAGCACGCGGACTACGTCGAACAGGCCAAGAAGGCCGAGACTCGATCGCGTCGCATTGCACGGGTGGCGGAGTGGGCCGCTCGATTGCCACTGAAGAAGCCGCGCACACGAGCCTCGCGCTGACCCGGATCGAGCGCGCGGCGCAGCGAGGCCGATGCGACGGTGATGGCGATCCGGCATCGCGTGTCGCCGTCGATGCGGCGATGGTGCTATCGTGGCGGAACGGGCCAATCGAACGAGGGGGATCGTCCGATGAACAGCGCGTGGCACACATCACATCCGATGCCGCGGCCGGCGACAGCGGCGCAGCGTGTCGCGTGGCACCTGGCACATCAGCGGCAGTGCGCGTGCCGTGAAATTCCGGCCTCGGTCCAGCGACTGATCGATCAACGCGCGGGCACCGCGCCCCGTGCCGCCCGGCCCAAGGCATCGTCCAGCCGGCGCCGCAGCAAGGTGCTCGCGACGCCCGGCCAGCGCTGAGGGGCAGCCGGCATGTGGTTGTTGGTTGTGGCGATCTTCGGGCTCGTCGTGCCGAACGGCCTGTTCGTCTACTGGCTGTTCGCGGAGTTCAACGGATTCGGCGCGGTGCTGCACGACAAATTGGCGCTGGCGTTCATTCTCGACGCGCTGCTGGCGCTGGTGGTGCTGACGGTCTATTTTGCGAGGCGGCCAATTGGGCCGGTTGCGTGGCACTGGTTCGTCGTGCTGTCGTTCGTCGGTGGCCTCGGCTTCAGCCTCCCCTTCTACTACTGGCTCAATCAGCGTTCAGCGAAGTAATGTTCGCGGCAGCGGCGGCGCGACAATGAACGTCCCTCTCGCCCGCGCACTTCGCAGTCTCGAAGGTCTCGCCACAGGCGACGCATTCGGCGAACTGCATTTCAGCATCCCCGATCTTTACGCGCGAACCGTCGTGCCAGGCGGCCCGTGGCCGTGGACCGACGACACGCACATGGCGCTGTCGATCGTCGAAGTGCTGGCGACGCACCAGCGGATCGATGCCGATGCTCTCGCCGCCGCATTCGTGCGGAGGTTTCAGGGAGAGCCGTGGCGCGGCTATGGCGCAGGCGCGATCGAGCTGTTGCATCGGCTCGGATCCGGCGCCGACTGGCGTGAGGCGTCACCGGCGCTCTTCGGGGGCGGTTCCTTCGGCAACGGCGCCGCCATGCGCGTCGCGCCGCTGGGTGCGTACTTCGCGGACGACCCGGAGCGCGCGGTCGCGGAGGCGCGACAATCAGCGATCGTCACGCACGCGCATCCCGAGGGCCAGGCTGGTGCCATCGCGGTCGCCGTGGCCGCCGCCCTCGCCGCGCAGCCGTCCGGCCCGGAGGCCGACTCGTTCATCGACGCGGTCACGCAGTTGGTCCCCCCGAGCGAAGTTCACGGCGGATTGCGGACGGCGCGTGGGATTCCGCACGATCGCTGGGACGAAGCGGTGAGCCGCCTGGGCACGGGCGCTAGAATCAGCGCACAAGACACCGTGCCCTTCTGCGTCTGGGTCGCCGCTTACCACCTGCGCGACTACGAAGCGGCGCTGCGGGCGACGGCACGGGGCCGGGGCGATGTCGATACGACATGCGCCATAGTCGGAGGCATCGTGGCCTTGTCGGCGTCCGGGATCCCATCGTCGTGGATCGAACGGCGGGAGGCAATCTCCTGGCAGACGCCGCACACGGCCCTCTAGGTCCGCAGAGGAGGGCAGTCCATGGAACACGCCCCGCAGCTCCTTCGGAGCGCGCCGTACTTCCCGGTAGGCGATCTCGAACACGCCGCCGAGCACTACGAGCGTGTCCTGGGCTTCCATCGCGATTACGTCGGCGGTTCGCCGCCCCACTTCGTGATCCTCAGCCGCGACGGATTGCCAATCATGCTGCGGCTCGTATCTGCCGCTGACCGTATCGTGCCCAACGAACGCCAGGGCGGCGCGTGGGACGCATTCTTCTGGGTCCGCGATGCGCGGGCGTTGCACGCGGAGCTGCAGGCCAGAGGCGCGGACGTCGTGTATGGGCCCGTCGTGCAGGAGGCGTATCACATGGAGGAATTTGCCGTCCGTGACGCAGCGGGCTATGTGCTGGGGTTCGGGCAAGCGCTCGAGTGAAGGGGACGTCGCCACGGCGCGCAAGGCCGTGCACCCGGTGCGCCCGCCGCCCCGCATGGTTGGACAGGCTGCGATCACGGCTTTGTTTTCTGCAGTTTCCGTTTTGTGTGATCCTGCCAGGCTGATACGGGAAGATCGGCCAAGTTTCCGCTGGCATACTCCGTGCTCGCCTTTCGGAGCGCATGCCGACGGCCCGCCCTCGCATCATCGTCGCTACGCCCCACGCCGCTGAGTTCCACGAGCTAGCGGATTGCCTCAGCGCCAACACCTTCGAACCCGTTCGCAGCATGACCGCCAAGGCGGCCTGCGAAGAGATTGCCAGCACCGGTGCCGCGATGCTCGTCGCGGATGCCATCTTTGCGTTCCAGCAAGGGCTGCATGCCGCCTGGCGCGCACGCTATCCGCAGCTTTCTGCGATCGTGGTCGGTGCGCCAGACTCCAGTGCGCAGCGAGCGGCCGAGGGACTGCGGACGATCTATCTGCCGCGCCCGGTGGACGGCAACACCCTGCTCTGTATGGTCTCCATGGCCATCGTCGAAGGGCGCCCGGTGCGGTGCTCGCCTCGAAAGCCGGTGAGCTTCGCCGCGATTGCCAATGGCGTCTCGGGACGGCTGGTAGACGTGAGCCAGGAAGGCCTCCGCCTCGAACTGCCCCGCGAACGCCGCGCGCCAGCGCCGCCCCTTTACTTTCGCGTGAGCGTGCCGACGCTGGGCATTGCGATGATGGTTCAGCGCCGCTGGACGAGCACACCCGCGGGCTCCGCACAGAAGGACGTCACCTGGTGCGGCGCCGCGCTCAGTCAGAATTCGATGGGGATCGAGCAAGCCTGGCTCCGCTTCGTGGACATGGTGCCCGACGCAGGCGTGCAGGCTGAAGCACCACAGGACTAGGCGCCGCGACCGCGCGGCCTCCAGCGACTGGCGGCCGCGCGAACCGGCGTCCTTTGTTGGCCTCTCCATCGAGCCTTCCGCACGAACTGACCCCTCGTACAACGTCGCTGTGACCGGTCCGGGCCAGCCGCATCCAGCGATGCGCGAAGCGTCCCTCCTGCTACCATCGTGAACCCAGGAACTCTGGAACTCTGGAACCACATACTCTACGGACGCCCATGCTGTTCATGGTGATAGAGCACTTCAAGGACGCCAATCCGGTTCCCGTCTACGAGCGCTTTCAGGCCCGGGGTCGAATGGCGCCCCCTGGGCTGCGCTACGTCGGCAGCTGGGTGGCCGCCGATCTCGATCGCTGCTATCAGGTGATGGAGTGTGCGGATCGAGCGCTCCTCGACGAGTGGATCGCACACTGGGCCGATCTGGTCCGCTTCGACATCGTTCCGGTGATGACGTCGAACGAAGCGCTCGTCCGCGTTCTGCCAGATGCTGTCGTACCACGCGCACCATCGACATCAACATCGGCGCCGGCGTTCGCGTGGGGCGTCGTGGCGGTGTTTCTCGTCTCGCTCTGTTTTCCGTTGGTCGCCGCGACGCTGGCCGGCCCGGAACCGCCACGCATGCTGGGCATCGCAGACGTCGCGGTGGCAGCTATTTTTGCCGCCGGCGCGATCATGCTCGTGGCACGGCCGCGAGTGCCTGTGAGCGACGTCGATCGCCTGCACGCGCACGTGTGGAC
>JBKPMA010000468.1:0-6245 GCA_046731935.1 Acidobacteriota bacterium | reverse complement strand
GATGTAGACACGGCCGTCCACTTCGGCGGCACGGCCGAACCTGGTTGGCGCGTGGAGGACTGTCAGCTTCTCGTGCGCCCACACGAAGGTCGCGCGTACGGTTTGAAAGACGACGCTGCGGTCCGACGCGACGAACACACGCCACACGTCGGCAAACGCGGGAGTGCCGGCCGGAATCTTGTCGTTCATCGGCACGAACCCGAGTGTGCCTTGCCCGTTGGGCGCGAGATAGCCGAACGTGCCGACGCCTGCGACCCAGATGCGGCCGGTGTCGTCGATCGCCAGTCCGCGGACCGTCGCGCCGCTGTTGCCGATCGGGATCCGGCGCCAGGTCGCCCCGTCGAACTCGAGCACCGCCGCGTTGGTGCCGAAATACAGCACCCCGCGTTTGTCCTCCGCAATGCACCAGGTCTGCGAGCCGCCGCCGATCTCGATCGGCTGATACGCGCGGATGAACGGCCGGCCTTCCTCCGCAGGGTCTGGCGCGAGCGTCGTTGCGGGGGCGGGGGCTGCGGGATCCGGATCAGCGAGGGCAGGCGCGCTACAGGCGAGCAACAGCAGCACAGATCCCGCGAGAGAGCGCATCATGCGGTGGGCTCCAATCGGTTCTCCTGACGGGTGTGGCGGAGGAACGAGGACCGCCGATCAGGGATGAGCTTAGGGATTCTATCGCACGAAGTGTCGTCGTGTGGGATGAAAGGACGGGCCCGAGGGGCATAACGGGAGTTGGATCAACCGCCAACTCCCGACGTCAAGGTGAGTACGAGCCATGGGCCGTGCGCCCTGAGCCGCGCGCCGAGCGACTAGAGCCCGCCCGCCGTCGGTCGCCAGCGCGGCACGCGAGCGCGGTACGTGTCGTAGTCGCCGTCGAACAGCCGGGCGAGCGTCGGTTCTTCGTAGAACACCACGAACAGATGAGCCACGAGGATGAACAGCACGAGATACGCGAGGAGCGCGCCGGATTCGTAGTAGAGCGAGGCACCGCCAAGCGCGAGGCTGGCGCCGCAATACATCGGGTTCCGCACGTACGCGTACGGACCTCGCACGACCAGCCGGCGCGGTGGATCGAACGGAGCGGGTGTGCCGCGGCCGACGAGAATGAAGCTGAGAATCGACCACAGCGCGATCGCGGCGCCTGCTGTTCCCACGACAACGCCGGCCATCTGCCAGGGGCCGAACTGGTAGGGTCGCGCAACTCCAGACCACTCCAGTGCCGATCCGGGCAGGTATACGAGGACAACGCCAACGAACAGTGTGCCGTAGGTGAGCGCACGCACCAGAATGGCGAAGACGGCCCACTGCTTATGGAGAGACATGTCCGTACCTCCGTCCGTCAGAGTCAGGGTGCCCAGCCGATCCAGTGCATGAGATGAGCCCAGCGCAGCCATCCAACGATGCTGAGCACCGCGCCCAGCGTGGCGAGCAGCACCCACACGCGCATCGTCTGCGGGTCGTAGGTGGATCTCATGACAACCTCCTTGGTGAAGGGAGGGGAGGGCAGCCTGTCGATCGAATTCCCTCGAGCGCTCCCCGGCTACTGACTATTTTTCAGGGGTCTGCTTCTGGCCCGACTCGCCGCCGGTCAGCACCTGCTGCTGCAACGCCGCCGCACCCATCAATCCCCCCATGCCCATCGACTCGACCGCACTGCTCGGGATCAGCATGAGCGCGCCCTTTTCCTTGAGGCCCTCGTACAGCATGTTCATCGCGCGGAGGTGAAGTGCTGTCGGGTTGCCGAGATACGACTTGGCAGCCTGTTCGAAGGAATGCGCGATCTCCATCTCGGCCTGGCCGAGGATGATCCGGGCCTGCTTTTCGCGGGCGGCTTGTGCTTCGCGTGACATCGCATCCTGCAACGCACCGGGGATGACGACATCGCGCATCTCCACCGACGACACGGTGACACCCCAAGGGTTCGATCGCTGGTCGATCAGCTGCTGCAGCTCCGCCTCAATCCGCTCACGCCCGCGCAGCAGGTCGGTCAGCGTCGTGCGGCCGATGATGTCGCGCAAGGCGGTCTGGGCGGCCCAGCTCACGGCCTGCGCATAGTCCTGCACTTCGAGCGCCGCCTTCTGCGCATCGTGCACCATCCAGAAGAGCACCGCGTCGACGTTGACCGGCACGGTGTCGGACGTCAGCGTCTGCTCGGCGGCAAAACTCGTCGTGATCGTCCGTTGGTCGATCCAGGAAGAGACCCGGTCGACGAACGGCACGATCCAGAAGAGTCCGGGTCCACGGAGTCCCGTGAACTTGCCCAGCCGCAGGACGATTGCGCGCTCCCACTGTTGTGCGATGCGCGGCGCCTGCATCAGGACGACTCCGACGAGAGCCATCACCAGCGTCGGAATCGGGCTGCCAAGGATGGCCCCCAGAACGATACCGATCGCGCCCGAGCCGATCAGAAGGGCCAACGCGACGACGTTGATGCGTGCCGCGATGACCTCCGAACGACCAATCACAATGGGACCCATTTATGTGCCTCCCTGGCGAGGTGCCGTGAGCGCGGCCACGACGTCGTCACGAGTAAATCCCGCGGCGTCGGCGTCGGCCAGCACGCGGGTGACGAAGGCCCGAAGCCGGCGCTCCCGTTCCCGTGGCGGATGGGCCTGCGCGGGGGTGGCAGTTACGAAGGATCCGACCCCGCGGCGCGTGTCGATGACGCCGCTGCGTTCGAGCTCCGCGTACACCCGCGCGACGGTGTTTGCGTTCACCATCAGCTCCACGGCCAGCTGCCGGACCGTCGGCAACTGGTCGCCGGGCCGCAGGCGCCCGGTGGCGATTGCCGCACGCAGCCCGCGTTCGAGCTGCGCGTAGATCGGCGTGGGATCGCGTGAGTCGATGGCGACGATGCCCATCTGCACCAAAATACTAGTGTATTAGTACAACTAATGTCAAGCGCACCAGCACCTCGCGCCCCGCACCTCTCGGCCGCACCTGGCGGCCGCACCCTCCGTCCGCACCTGCTGACCGCACCTGTTGACCGCACCTGTTGACCGCACCTGTTGGCCGCACCTGTTGACCGCACCTGTTGACCGTTGACCGCACCTCGTGACCGCACCTTCCGTCGGCACCTCTCGTCCTCCTCGCTTTCGTGATATGTAGACGGCGAGGAGTCCATGTCCAACTCAGTTTCCCGTCGTGAGTTCGCGAAAGTGGTCGGCGCCGCCGCGGTCGGTGCATCCGCCGCAGGATCAGTGTCTGACGCTGCGCCGGTGACCGGTGCGGCCGACACCGCCGCAGCGCATCGATCGTTTCCGGCAGGATTTCTGTGGGGTACCGCCACTGCCGCCTACCAGGTCGAAGGCGCCGTGGCCGAAGACGGCCGGACGCCGTCGGTCTGGGACACGTTTGCGCACACGCCCGGCAAGGTCGTCAACAACGCCAACGGCGACGTCGCCGACGACCACTATCACCGCTACAAAGACGACGTGCAGTTGATGAAGTCGCTGGGCGTCAAGACATATCGCTTCTCGATTTCGTGGTCGCGCATCGTTCCGCAGGGCACGGGCGCGCCAAATCAGAAGGGCATCGATTTCTACAGCCGTCTGGTCGACGAGTTGCTCGCCAACGGCATCCAGCCGTTCGCGACCCTTTACCACTGGGACCTGCCGCAGGTGCTGCAGGACAAAGGGGGCGGCTGGGAGAATCGCGACACGGCGAAGGCGTTCGGCGACTACGCTGGATACGTCGCGAAAGCGTTGACCGATCGCGTGAAGCACATCTTCACGATCAACGAATTCGGTGCGTTCCTCGAGCTGGGATATTCGATCGGCATCCATGCGCCCGGGCTGAAGCTTCCGGCCGGACGCTTCAACCAGACGCGGCATCACGCCGTGCTCGGTCATGGTCTCGCAGTGCAGGCGATTCGCGCATCCGGCAGACCGGACACCAAAGTCGGCCTCGCCGACAACATGACGATCTGCGCGCCCGTGATCGAGAATGCGAAGCACATCGCAGCGGCGGCCGAAGCGACGCGTCAGATCAATGCGCAATACATGACGGTGATCCAGGAAGGAAAATATACCGACGCCTACCTGGCGCGCGCCGGCGCTGACGCGCCGAAATTCACGCCCGAGGATCTGAAGATCATCTCGAGTCCGCTGGACTTCGTCGGGATCAACATCTACACGCCGATCTACGTGCGCGCCGACGACTCGCCGCTCGGCTTCGCGGTCGTGCCGCATCCGCCGTCGTTTCCGCACATGGCGTCGCCGTGGCTGTTCGTGGGTCCTGAGGCGCTCTATTGGGGACCGCGCCACGTGGCGTCCATCTGGAAGGTCAAGGAGATCTACATCACCGAGAACGGCTGCTCGTCGTCGGATGTGCCGGCCGCGGACGGTCTCGTCTACGACACCGATCGCGTGATGTATCTCAGGAACTACCTGTCACAGCTCCAGCGCGCGGCGGCTGATGGTGTGCCGGTGAAGGGGTATTTCCTCTGGAGCCTGATGGACAACTTCGAGTGGGCTGACGGCTACACGAATCGCTTCGGTCTGCATTACGTGGACTACGCGACGCAGAAGCGCACGCCGAAGCTGAGCGCGCAGTTCTACAAGGAAGTGATCGCGCAGAACGCCGTCGCGTAAAAGTCTCGAGGTCGGGCCTTTGGGGTCGGGCGAGCAAAACTGCGCACGCCCGACCCCGAAGGCCCGACCCTGAAGGCCCGACCCCACACGGCCGGGGGAGGGAGCTGGGCTCCCCGCGGGCTGCAAACCTGCCGGGCGCATCCCGTGCGATGCGCCGCTGGGTTCGATTCCCAGACCGGTCTTTCCTCCACATAGTACTCATCCAGGACCTGCTGCACGTCGCTTCCACGCGCAGCCGCATGCGCGTACGCGCAAGCGTTTGCAAAACATTTTGCGTGCAGCAGACGGGGTAAAGGTACTAAGAGCAGTTGTCGATAACTCGACTAACGGGCGGCTTTTGCCTTCAGAAAAGCCCCCCGTAATTGGGACACGAACAGTCCCCGGGGGGACGCGATGGCATTCGTGGAATCGACTTCTCGCAGCGGGATCTTTACGTCGCATTCGACGACGCGCGTGCGCGCATCGCGATGGCTGATCGCGATCTGCACGCTGATCGGCGCGGTCGCGTGGCCCGTGCACACCGCCGATCAAATCAGCTTCACGGTCGTCACTGACTTCGGCGCGGATAACCCGGGCCAGCTGTTCACGGGACTCGTGCGCGGCAACGACGGACTGTTGTATGGCGTCGGTTTCGACGGCGGTGCCGCCGCGATGGGATCGATCTTCCGGATGTCTGAGGAGGGCAGCGTCGAGCTGCTTCATCAGTTCACGGGCAGCGACGGCTTCAATCCGTACGCGCATCTCGTGAAGGCGCCGGACGGCTCGCTGTACGGCACGACGGTCGCGGGTGGCAACGGCCGCGGCACGGTGTTCAAGATCGCCACGGACGGCTCGTTCGTCCCGGTCTACGCGTTCGCAGACAACGGCATGGACCAGACCGACGGGATGTCTCCGTATGGCAGTCTCGCCATCGATCCTGACGGCATCGTCTATGGCGTCACCTCGGCGGGGGGCGCAAACAACGGCGGCACGCTGTTCAAGATCGTCAATGGTTCATTCAGCGTCGTGTACGCCTTCGGCGGCGCGGCGCCCGGCACCGGACAGCCGACCGGCTCGGCGCCGATGGGCGGTCTCGCGTGGGGCACCGATGGCCGTCTGTACGGCACCACAACGGCCGGCGGCGGCGACGATCAGCGCGGAACGATCTTCTCCTACGATCCGCTCACCGCCACGGTCACTGACGAAGCGGCGTTCACCCAGGGAACGGGTTATTTCCCCCGCAGTGAGCTGCTCCTCGCCAGCGACGGCAACTTCTATGGAACCGCGGTCGGCGACGGCAGCGGCGGCTTCGGCACCATCTTCCGCTTCGTGCCGCAGACCCGACAGATCACGTCGGTTCATGACTTCTCGAACCAGAGTGACGGGGGCGCCTCGTTCTCGTCCCTGATCCAGGGCGGCGATCAGTCGATCTATGGCACGGCAATGATGGGTGGCGACGCGAGTGTGGGTACGTTGTTCCGCATCGCCCTCGATGGCACCTTTACGACGCTCCACTCGTTCGACTACTCGCAGCCCGGTGGCGTGTCACCCTCCGGTGGACTCGTCGAGACGCTGCCTGGCACGTTCTACGGCACGACGCCCTCGGGAGACACCAGCCTGCCAGTCGTGTATCGCCTGACGGTTGGGCAGCAGAATCACGCGCCCGTCGCAAGCAATGTC
>JBKPMA010000467.1:0-6462 GCA_046731935.1 Acidobacteriota bacterium | reverse complement strand
ACGCTGTGCCGGAGTGGCTCGCCGCAGCGGACGCGATCGCAGTGCCATCGATCCGCGACGATGCGGGGAACGTGGACGGACTGCCCAATGTGGTGCTGGAAGGCCTCGCGTCGGGGACCCCCGTGGTCGCGACGACGGCGGGAGGCATCGGCAGCGTCATCGCAGACGGAGCCACGGGGCTGCTGGTGCCCGAGCGGGACGCACCCGCATTGGCCGATGCGCTTGCCCGGCTGCTGGTCGATTCCAGCCTCCGCCGCAGACTGGGTCAGGAGGCCAGGGCTGCCATGGAGCGCACCGGCACCTGGTCACGGGTGATCGACCGGTACGAGGCGGCGTATGCCCGCGCCGTTGCCGGCGGAGCAGCCAGTGACACACACTGAGCTGATGCTGCGCGCGGCCGCCAGCTTGCTGCTGATCCTCTACGCGCCTGGTGCGGTGCTGTTCCGCCTGCCCGTTCTCGAACGACCGCGGCGCGCGGCGCTCGAGGCGGAAGAACGCGTCTACTGGGTCGTCGTCCTCAGCGGCATCTGGTCGTCCGTGGTCGTCTTCGGCCTGGCGGCCGTCGGCAGCTACCGGTTCGAACGCCTGCTGGTGATCAACGCCGTTGGAGCGGCCCTGCTTGCGGCGGTCGTGCGCGGACGGCTTCGCCTCGAGCAGGCGCCCCGCGTGACTGCCAGTGCCGCAGTACCCGCTCTGGTCGCTCTGCTGTCCGCGTACATGTTCGCGCCGCCCTCGGAATACATCCTCGGCGGCAAGGATCCGGGCGTCTACATCAACGAAGGTATTCAAATCGCGCAGCGTGGTTCGATCATCACGAACGACGCCGTGATCAAGTCGGTTCCGCCGCCGTTCCGCGATCTGTTCTTCCCGTCGTACAAGACCACGGCGTACTACTCGCTGCGCTTCATGGGGTTCTTCATCAAGAACCCTGACGATGGCAGCGTGGTCGGACAGTTCCCGCATCTATTTCCTTCCTGGATCGCGATCGGGTACGGCATCAACGGCTTGACCGGAGCGCTGTACGTCACGGCTGGTTGCGCGATCGCCGGCGTGCTTGGCGTGTACTTCGTCGGTGCGCGTCTGCTCGGGCGGAGCGTCGCTGGCGTCGCGGCTGCGCTGCTGTCGATTTCCATCGTCCAGGTCTGGTTCGCGCGCTATCCGAATGCAGAGATGCTGGCGCAGGCAATCCTGATGGCAGGACTGCTGGCATTCGCGCGCTCGCATGTCGACCAGGATCCGTTCTTCGAGCCCGTGGCCGGCGTACTGCTGGGGCTCCTGCTGTTCGCGCGCATCGATGCGATCCTCGCAGTGGCCGCCGTGGTCGCCACCGCGCTGATGCTCCGGATCGTCGGGGTCTCGCTCAGAGCCGCCTTCCTCGCACCGCTCATTCTCCTGTCGTTCGGGGCGCTCGCCTACTTCGTCACGGTCCTGTCGCCCTACGCGGCGCTGCCGCTCTTCATCCTGAACAATCCAACCTGGTTTCAGATCGGGATGTCGGGCGGCGTGATCGTCCTGGTGCTGGTTGTGTACGTGCTCTCCGGAATGCCGGCGATCGCGCCTGTGGCGCGTGTGTGGCTGCCCCGGATCCTCACGATGGTGGTCGTGGCTGCCGCTGCGTATGCGTATTTCCTGCGGGAGCCAGGCGGTAAGCTCGCATTTCACGACGCCAACTCGCTTCGGATGTTCACCTGGTACCTTCACCCGGCGGGACTCGCGGCCGCGCTGATCGGATTCGTGCTCATCGCGTGGCGCAAGTTCTGGTACGACCCGGCCCTGCTGGTGACGGCGGCGGTGTACGGTCTGTTCGTCTTCTACAAGATTCAGATTGTGCCCGAGCACTTCTGGATGGCGCGCCGCTTCGTGATGATCATCATGCCGGCGGCGCTGCTGCTCGCTGCGGCCGCCACGCTCATGGGTTTTACCGCGCAGCTGATGCGGCCGGCACGGCCTGGCAGCGTGCTCGGGGCGGGCGACCGCTTTACGCGGATCGCGATACGCCTGGCGGTGCTCGGGTTGCTCTCGGCCACGCTGCTTCAATCGACGCGGCCGATCCTCGCGCACGTGGAATACGCCGGCGTCATCCCGCGTGTCGAGGCACTCAGTAAGCGCTTCGACGAGCGCGACCTTGTCATTGTCGAATCGAGAAACGCGTCGGATTTGCACGTGCTCGCGCTGCCGCTGGCGTATATCTACGCCAGAAACGTGCTGGTCCTGAACTCGCCGAAACCCGACAAGTCGTCGTTCGCCGCGTTCCTCGACTGGGCGCGCGGACCCTATCGTGACGTGTACTTCATCGGCGGCGGCGGCACCGATCTGCTCTCGCGCCGCATCGGCGTCGACGTGGTCGGCGACGATCGCTTCCAGGTTCCTGAATACGAGTCCTTGCGGAACGCCTATCCCACGCACGTCCGCCAGAAGGAATTCGACTTCGGTATCTACCGCTTCGTCAGACCACAGGAGCGGGTGAAGGGATTCACCCTGAACGTCGGCACGCGCGACGACCTGAACGTCGTACGCTTCCACGCGAAGGAGCGCAACGGGGACCACTCGTTCCGATGGACGCGTCCAGTGTCGTACGTGTCCGTCCTCGGCATCGACGCGGATACGGCGTCGTTGAGCATCATGATGGAGAACGGGGGACGCCCGCCCGGCTTGCCGCCCGCCACCGTTCAGGTGTTGTTGAACGACAGGGCGCTCGGCCAGGTGACAGTAGGCACAGCCCGGCAGGCGTACTCGTTCGCGATTCCGCCGGACCTCGCGGCTGCAGCGGCGAAGACCGACGATGCGGCACTCTTGAAACTGGTCAGCAGCACCTGGAACCCGCGAGCGGCACTCGGTGCGAACGACGATCGCGACCTCGGCGTCATGGTCGATCGCATCGAGGTGCACTGAGACACCGTGTTCGATCACCTGGACATCTACGATCCGCGTGAGCGGTGGCTCGTCGGCCTGGCTGACGAGGCTCTGGCGGCGACGGTGTGGCCGCTGACGTGGGTGCGGCAGCCCGCGCCTGGCAAGGCGCCGCGCAGGATTCTGCTGCTCCGGCTGGAACGCATCGGCGACTTCCTGATGTCGCTCGGCGCCATTCGCGCGGTGCGGGATCACGCGCCCGACGCCGTGATCGACCTCGTCGTCGGCAGTTGGAACGCCGAGCTGGCGCAGTTGGTCCCTGGCATCGACCGCGTCGAAGTGCTCGACACCTCATGGCTCGCGCGCGGCAATGCCCGCGTCTCGCGCACGCGCATGTGGCTGCGGACACAGTGCTGGCGCAGCCAGCACTACGATCTCGCTATCAATTTCGAAGGCGACATTCGAAGTCACCTGCTCATGGCCGCGTCGCTCGCACGACGACGCGTGGGTTTCCCGATGGCGGGCGGGGGATCGCTCCTGACCGATCCGGTCGCCCACGATCCGCGCCGCCACACCGCGATGAATGCGCTGGCGCTCGTCGAGCGCGCCTTCGACCTGGAGCCCGGGACACTGCCGGGACCGCTGGAGCCGAAAGGCCGCCCCCTGTGGAAGCTGGATCTGCCGGCGTCCGCACGCGCTGCGGCAGAAGACGCGCTCGCCGGTGCCGGAATCAAACGCGGTTCCGCGCAGCCGTTGATCGCGGTTCACGTGGCTGGCGGTCGGGCGATCAAGCAATGGCCCATTGAACGCTTCTCTGAGACCGCAGGCCGCTTAGCGCACGAAACGGGCGCACGGATCATCCTCACCGGCACGACCGCCGATCGCGGCCTCGTCGCGCAGGCGATGGGCGGGTTGCCAGAGGGAACGCCCGCATGCTCACTCGCCGCCGACCTGCCGCTTCCAGTGGTTGGCGCGATCCTGGAGCGGTCGCGACTCCTCGTCACGGGCGATACCGGACCGATGCACCTCGCTGCCGCGGTCGGCACGCCGGTCGTCGGCGTCTTCGGACCGTCGGAGCCGGCACGCTACGCGCCGCTGTCGACCGTCGCGCGCGTCGTGCGCGTGGACCTGCCGTGCAGCCCGTGCAACCGCATCCGCCTGCCGCCCGCGCGCTGCGTCGGCCACACGCCCGATTGCCTTGAACACATTCCGGTGGATCGGGTGACGGCTGCGGCGCTCGAACTTCTGTCGGCCGGGCGCTCCGCTGCCGGGCGACCATGATGCAGCCGGCGGACATCGATCTGACCGCGCATGCTGGAGCCGCCGTTCGTCAGGTGCGGCTGAGCGACTGGCTCACGCCGGAGGCGGCCGACGAGGCCGATCGGTCCGCAAATGCGTGGATCAAACAGCTCCGCCACGCGCGGATCGAAGGCGTTCCCTTCCGCGATCGGTTTCAGCTCCGCGGAGACTCGCTGTGGTGGTTTGCGGAGTTGTATCTTCACAAACGGCGAATCATCACGCGTGCGTTCCGCGCGCTTGCCAGTCTCGACGCGGTGCTTGCCCAGCACGCGCCAGCCAGACTCGTACTTCACACAGACGATCCCGTGGTTGTCCATGTGGCCAGGACAGTCGGCACCGCGCGAACGATTGCCGTGACAGCACACGACAGGCGCACGTTCGGCGGCTCGCGGGTGCGCTCGTTGATGAAGGCGACATTTCACACGACGGCCGCGTTTCTCGATCGGGCCAGGCCCGGAGCTCCGCCGCCGCGCAGCCGCGGCGGCGTCGTCTCGTTCGTGCACAGCGCATTCTGGCGCCGCGATCGCGACGAAGAGTCGTACATTGGTCCGATCCTGAGCGAGCTCGAACGTGAGCGGCCTGGCGTCGTCCGGCTGGTCGGCGTCGGTCCACGCACGAATTTTCGGATCCGCCGCTGGAGCGACCGCGTGGCCGAGTTCGGCGATCCGGCGGCGCGCGGACTTCCATTCACTCCTGTAGAAGCCTTCGCTGGATGGTCGGCGCTCGCGCCTTCACGAGCGGTGTGGGCCGGACGGCGGACAACGCGCGAGGCGCTTCACGCAAGCACAGACATCCGCAGCCACGCGAACGTCAACGGCATCGATCTGTGGCCGCTCGTCGCGACAGAGCTTGGAGGAATTGCCGATCTCCAGTTCCCCTGGTCGGCTCGCGCGATGGACGAGGCTGGCGCGGCGCTCGATTACCTGCAGCCTTCCGCCGTACTCACTTATGCAGAAGCCGGCGGCTGGGGCCGGGCAATCATCCTCGAGGCGCGGCGGCGAGGGATCACCACGATCGGCGCGCAGCACGGCTTCATCTATCGTCATTGGTTGAACTACCTGCACGAGCCCGACGAAATGGCGCCGTCCAGCGGCAACGCGAGTGATGCCGGTTTCCCGCGGCCGACGAGCACGCTGCTCTTCGACGGGTTTGCCGAGGAGCATCTGCGCCGGAACGGCCATTTCCCCGAGGGCTCGACGCTCGTTACGGGCAGTCCGCGGCTCGAGCAATTCGTCAGGACGGCCGCGGCATTGTTGCCGTCCGATCGCGAGACGATCAGGCGCGACGCGGGGTTGGTAGGGACGGGGCGCATCGTGCTCGTCGCCGCGAAGCACGATCAGCTCGGACCCTGGTTCCGCGCATTGGTCGAAGCCGCCGCCGACATGCCGGCGGTCCGAATCGTCGTGAAGCCGCATCCCGCCGAAGGGGCGGAGCCGTACGTTCGCGACGCCGCCGACACGCAGACAGTGTTCATCGCCCCATCCCAGGCAGATCTCGCACGCCTGACATCGGTCGCCGACGTCCTCGTCACGGCCAACTCGACGGCCGCCATCGAAGCGATGGCGATTGGAGTACCTGCGCTCGTTGTCGGCCTGCCCACCAACCTTTCTCCGTTCGTGGACGCCGGAGCAATGGCTGGCGTGAGCCGCATCGAGGACCTGCCGGCTGCGCTGGCGCGTGTGATCGGCGACGATCGCGCCCGCCGTGACCTGCTGGCGGCTGCCGCCGCCTTCTGTGACCGGTATGCGATCGTCCAGCCCCCGGGCGCCGCCCAACGCGCGGCGGCTGCCATTCTGATGGTCGCCGATGGACCGGCCGGCCCTGATTCCAGCTCACGGTAAACTGAGGTTCGTCGCCAGAAAGCCTCGGCACGTCCACGCCACTACATGCCAGACGAACAGGCTCCCGCTGACCGTCGTGCCAGGCGCAGGGTGATCGCCATACGTGCGGCGCTCTTCCTGATCATCGTGATCGCCCAGTTCGTGCTGTTCGAAGCGGGCCTTCGTTTCTGGGGCGGATCCGAAGCGGAGCCGGGCTTTCAAAAGCTCTTCATGACCGATCGATCGATCGGCTATCGCCTCAGGCCGGGCGCTCGCACCCGCTTTGCCACGACCGAGTTCGAGACCGACATCGCCATCAACGGGTCGGGCGTGCGCGATGACGCGGAGATCGGGCCGAAGGTGCCTCGCGAGCGACGCGTGGTCGTGCTCGGCGACTCGATCGTCCTCGCGGTACAGGTGCCACTGCGACAAACGTTCTGCAAACGCCTCGAGGACCGTCTCAACGCACGCGGCGATGGCTATCGGTATCGCG
>JBKPMA010000466.1:0-4573 GCA_046731935.1 Acidobacteriota bacterium | reverse complement strand
TCCGGACCACAGTCTCGTGGGCTCGGAGATGTGTATAAGAGACAGGCACATGGGTGAGGAGAAGGAGCGCGCGCGCTTCAGCCTCGCGCAGCTCTTCGCCTATCAGGGCCGGATGGACGAGGCGATCGCGCAGTTCCAGCTCGCATACGAGGTCGCGAAGGCACGACAGGCCGCCACGCTGCCGCAGATGGAGGAGGCGCTCGGCGTTGCCTATCTGCACCGTGCCGAAATGATCAACGGCGTCTACACGGAACCGGGCGATCGGTGTCTGTTGTCACCACGCGGCCTGATGGGCGCGCTGCCCAAGTCCGACGACGCCAGACTTGCCATTCAATACTTCGAGAGATATCTCGCGAGAAAGCCGGACGAGCTCGAGGTGAAGTGGCTGCTCAACATCGCGTACATGATGGCCGGCGCCTACCCTTCGGGTGTGCCCGATGCGTACCGTATTCCACCCGGGACGTTCATTTCGTCAGAGGACGTCGGCCGCTTCGTCGATGTCGCTCCGCAGCTTGGGCTGGCCACTGTGAAGACTGCCGGCGGTGTCGCTGTCGACGACTTTGACAACGACGGCCGGTTCGACGTGGCGATCTCGGCTCAGGCGAGCTGCAGCGCGATGCAGTTCTTTCGAGGAAATGCCGATGGCACCTTTACCGATCGCACGGCGGAGGCCGGTCTCGCCGACCAATCGGGCAGCCTGAACCTGACACAGGCCGACTACAACAACGATGGCTGCGTCGATCTGCTGATGATGCGGGGCGGCTGGGAGTTGCGGGAACGCCGGTCACTGCTGAAGAACAACTGCAACGGCACGTTCACTGACGTGACGGTTGCCAGCGGCCTGGCGCGACCTGCGACGAAATCGCAGGCCGCCGTGTGGACCGACGTCAACAACGACGGCTTCCTCGATCTGTTCATTGGCAATGAAGACAGCCGTGCCCAGCTGTTCCTCAACAAGAAAGACGGCACATTCGAAGACGTGGCGCACGCTGCCGGCGTCGATCGCATGTCCTTCGCGAAGGCCGTCAGCGCCGCGGACTACGACAACGACGGATGGCAGGACCTCTACGTCTCGAATCTCGGCGGCGGCAACTACCTCTATCACAACAATCACGACGGCACGTTCACTGAGGTTGGTCGGGCCGCGGGCGTGTTGGGACCAGGGCAGTCGTTCGGTGCCTGGTTCTTCGATTACGACAACGACGGTTGGCCCGACGTGTTCGTGACGAGCTACTACACGAGTGTGGACGAATCGGTACGCACGTACCTCGGGATGCCGCACAACGCGCCGACGCTGAAGCTGTATCGGAATCGCCATCACGGCACGTTCGAGGACGTCACCGCCGCAACCGGACTCGACAAGGTCTTCATGCCGATGGGCGCCAATTTCGGCGACATCGACAACGATGGCTTCCTTGACATCTATCTCGGCACCGGGAATCCCTCGTACGCCTCGCTCGTGCCGAGCGTGTTGCTGCACAACCAGGGTGGAAAGCACTTCGTGGACGTTACGAGCTCCTCGGGAACTGGCGAGCTGCACAAGGGCCACGGCGTGGCGTTCGCCGATCTCGACGGGGATGGCAGCGACGAGATCGTGTTCTCCTCGGGCGGTGCGGCGCCAGGGGACGCGCATGCGCTCCGGGTCTTTCGAAACCCCGGACACCCCAACGACTACATCGATCTGAAGCTGGTAGGTGCCAGGTCCAATCGAGGCGCCGTGGGTGCGCGGATCACGGTCGCGATCGGAACGGGCGGCGCCAGGCGCGTGGTGTCCCGAACGGTTGGCAGCGGCGGGTCTTTTGGTGCTTCGCCGCTGCAGCAGCACATCGGCCTGGGAAAGTCCGCTGGGACCGTTGACGTGGACGTCTGGTGGCCGGCGAGCGACTCGCGGCAGCATTTCGCCCGTGTGGAGAAGAACCAGGCGTTCGAGATCAGGGAATTCGACTCGAAGTTGACTCGCCTGAAGCGGCAATCGGTCCAGCCTCGCGGCGCGCGCCCGCCGATAGAGACACATGTACCGTAAGCGCTTCGCAGCGGCGCTACTGGGAGCGCTCGTACTCGTTACCGTTGCGTCGGCTCGCGCTGGTGGGCGACATGCAGTGAGGGGCTTCGTCGTACAGATCGATCCGTCGCGCCGGAGCTTTGTCGTGTCGCACGAAGCGGTGCCAGGTGTGATGGCCGCGATGACCATGCCGTTCGATGTGCGCGATGCGAAAGAGCTGGACGGGGTGGCGCCGGGCATGACCGTGGAGTTCACACTGGTCATCGAGAAGGATGATGCCTACGTCGAACAGGTTCGCATTCGGAAGTACGAGCCGTCGGAACAGGATCCGTTCACGGCCCAACGTCTGGCGCAGCTGAAACGGATGATGGCGCCATCCGAGACCGGCCAACGCGTAGCCGTTGGCGAGATGGTGCCGGATTTCACGTTGATCGACCAGGCGCGGCAGCGGGTGACTTTGTCGGAGCTGCGCGGCAAGGTCGTAGCGATCAATTTCGTCTACACGACGTGCGCGCTTCCGCAGTTCTGCTTCAGGCTGGCCAATCACTTCGGCGCCATCCAACGTCGTTACCGCGCGTTGATGGGCAGGGATCTCGTGCTGCTGACCGTGACGTTCGATCCCGCCCGCGACCAGCCGGATCAACTGGCGCAGTACGCCAGACGATGGGAACCCGATCCAGCGTCATGGCACTTCCTGACCGGTGATGTGCCAGACGTCACGCGGGTCTGCGGGCTGTTCGGCGTGCAGGCGTACCGCGACGACGGCCTGTTCAACCACTCGTCACATACCGCGGTGATCGATCGCGAGGGCAGGCTGACGGCCAACATCGAAGGCAATCAGTACACGACCGATCAGCTCGCCGCGCTGGTCCAGGCCGCGACCGACCGGCGCTGACGACAACGATCGGACGCTACTCTTCGTCCGTCTTCGCGCGCAGGCTCTTCACTTCGCCGCGCCGCTTCTTCGATTGCAGTCGTTTCTCGCGCGCCTGGGGCTTCGGTTTCGTCGGCTTGCGCTTCTTGGGCCGCGCTGCGGCCTGATGGAGGAGGGCAATCAGGCGGCCCCTTGCCGCCTCGCGGTTCTTCGCCTGCGTTCGATGCTCGCGGCTGTCGATGAGCAGCAGACCCTCTTCGGTGATCCGGTTGCCTGCCAGCGACATCAGGCGGTCCTTCACCCGCTGCGGCAGCGCGGCGCGCGCGACGTTGTAGCGGAGCTCCACGGCGGTCGATACTTTGTTGACGTTCTGGCCGCCGGGCCCAGACGCGCGCACGAAGCGCTCCTCGATGTCGCGTTCGTCGATTGCGACGCTCGCGGTGATGGTGATCATTGTCAGTCTTCGGTCTTCGGTCTTCAGTCTGCAGTCTGCAGGCTATGGTCGGGCGTCTCGGCCGCAGACGGTAGACCGCAGACCGTAGACCGTCGTGCCCGATTCACCACGACAACGTAATCAGCGACACACCTTGCCGCGGGAGCCGGAACGTCATCGTGGCCCGCCCATTCTGGACGGGCACCGTCGCCGGCGCATCAACCGTTGCGAGCTGGCTCGCGCGTTCGAGCTCCGCGTACTGTGCTGGCGCGGGGGCCGCCGGTGAGCCCATGCGCTGCCATGCCGCATAGGCGTTGCTGTGCGCTCCGTCGATCCGATCGTGGCGGATGCGCGCGCGCCCGTTCCGGAGCGCGAGGTGATCCAGCTCCAGCGTCACCGCCGCATCCGGTCCCGCCACGTCGTCGTCGTGATAATGCCAGACGAGGACGGTGACTTTGTGGCCGTCGCGCGCGGCAAGCGCGCCGACATCCGCGTCCGCCCGGACGCCTTTGGCCAATATGGCGTCGAGGGTCACCGCGCGGTCGCTCGTGGCTGCGATGCGCTCGGACGCCATGCGGCTGAAGATCCGGAACACGTTCAGCACGGGCAGTGGGATGCCATTGGTCGCCAGCGCCCGGAAGCCGGCGAAGAAGGGCTGGTCCTCGAACTCGAACGCCCACGTGAGGGCGCCCTCGATTCTGACGTCGTGACGATCGGCCAGGTCGTAAATCCGCGCGACGCTCGCTGCCGTGTAGCTCGAATACATTGTGCTGTTTCGGTATCCGAGCTGGGGGCCCTGGCACGCCGCGCATCCGTCGGGATCGGACTCTCCGATGACAATCGGCAGCGTCTTGATTTCGGGAACGGCCGACACCATGCGGAAGCCCTCGTCGATCACCGAGAGCTGCGTCGCAATTCCCATGCGGACGTGACCGTCCACGAATTCGGGTTTGCCTTTCGCGTGGAACGCAATGAAGTCGAGTGGCGATCCCGTGCCGCCGGTCGCCTCGTTCCGGCCATCCAGCACGTGATGAAAGAAGGCGCGCGAGAAGGCGCCGCCGGATCCTGCGGTTTCAGGGCCGCCGACCTTTGCCGACGGCAGCGCGCGACGCACGCCGTCCACTGCGTAGTCGTAGAGCTTCTGGAACTCTTCGGGCGTTCCGCGCCAGTAGCCGATGTTGGCCTCGTTCCAGACTTCGAAGTACCAGTGCGCGACTTCCGCCTTGCCGTATTTCTTCACAGCGTGTGTCACCCACGCCTGGAC
>JBKPMA010000465.1:0-3381 GCA_046731935.1 Acidobacteriota bacterium | reverse complement strand
TGGTGAGGTTCTGGTGGACATCTCGGTCGATCATCTGGCCGCAGACGAAGCGGCGTTGAAGTTCATTGTTTCGGATACTGGAATCGGCGTACCGATCGACAAGCAATGGCAGATCTTCGGCGCCTTCGTCCAGGCAGACGCGTCTACGACACGGCGATACGGTGGAACGGGCCTGGGCCTGACGATCTCCGCGCAGCTGGTGGAGTTGATGGGCGGGCGAATCTGGATCGACAGCGAGCCCGGGAAAGGCAGCCGCTTCCACTTCGTGGCGCATTTCGGCCTGGAAGAGGCATCGGCAGCGGCCGCATCGCCTTCGCCGGCCAACCTGCGCGACTTGCGCGTACTCATCGTGGACGACAACCGGACCAATCGGATCATTCTCGAGGAAATGCTTCGAAGCTGGCAGATGCAGCCGACTTCGGTGGAGGGTGCGGAGGCCGCGCTCGACGCGTTGCGGGATGCCGCCAAACGCGAGGAACCCTTCCATCTCGTGCTGACGGATGCGCTCATGCCAGACATCGACGGGTTCGCGCTTGGCCGCCAGATCAACGACGACCCCTCCGTGTCGGGCGTCAAGGTGATCATGCTGACGTCAGCCGATCTGCCTCGGGGCCGGGCACGAGCCACGACCAGCCATTTCGCCGGCTACTTGACGAAACCGGTGAAGCAGTCGGATCTGCTCGACGCAATCCTTACCGCCTTTGCTGCGGCGGAGTCCGAACCGGCTCGCGCCCGCCGGCCAACTCGCGCCCGGCGCCCCGGCGATCGCCGGCTCCGTGTGCTCGTCGCGGAGGACAATCCGACGAACCAGAAACTCGTGGTGACGCTTCTGACGCAGCGCGGTCACCACATCATCACGGCACTCGACGGACGCCAGGCCGTCGAACGAGCGGCGGCCGACGCGCTGGATGTGATCCTGATGGATGTCCAGATGCCGGAGATGAGTGGTCTCGAGGCCACGGAAGCCATTCGCGAGCGCGAACGCAGCCGCGGCGGGCACGTTCCGATCATCGCGATGACAGCGCACGCCATGGCCGGCGACCGGGAACGGTGTCTCGCGGCGGGCATGGACGACTACGTCTCGAAACCGCTGAGAGCCGACGAGCTGTTTGCGACGATCGACCGGGTCTGCGGCAAAGGGATTCACCGGCCGCACTCCACCCCGGCTCCCAAGGCTCCGCCACTCACAGGAACCACTGTGGACGCCGCGTCCTTGCTGGCCAGTCTTGGACACAACCGGACGGTGATGCGTGAAGTCATCGCGGTCTTCCTCGCGGACGCATCCGCGATGACGAGTGCGCTGGAGGACGCCGTCACGCGACGGGACGGTACGGCGATAGCCGCTGCGGCTCACGCGCTGAAGGGATCTGTCGGACTCTTCTCGAAGGGCAAGGCGTTCGAGTTGGCGAAACGGCTCGAGCTCCGCGGGCGTACGGGCGATCTTGCAGGCATCGAGCAGGACTACACGCAGCTCAGGGACGACCTCGCTCACCTGTCGAGCGAGTTGGACGGCCTGCGGAGCAGCATGAGTCCTCCAACACCTTAGACGTCAGGGCTTCCCGATCTTGCGAATGGCGGCGCGTGCCGACCACTCGACTCGCGGAATGCGAGCTAATTCGGTCAGCGTTGGAAGCGCGCGCGCCGCTTGGGCACCAAAGCTTCCCAGCGCGTCCGCCACGCTTCGAAGCACGTGGACCGGCTGTTCCGGAACCTTCGCGGCCGCGAGGAGCGCGTCGATCGTCGACGGGTCGTGGATCCGGCCCAGGGCTTGTGCCGCCATCATGCGAACCCCAATCTCGGGATCCTCCAGGCGGCTCACGAGCGAACCAGTCGCCGAGTGGCTGGCGGTTCCGGCGTTCCGGAGTGCGAGCGCCGCAAGTCCGCGCACCACGTGATCCGAGTCCTCGAGCGCCGTGGTGAAGCGGTCGACCGCAGCTGGCGAGGACGCCCCGAGCTGCCCTGCCGCCCAGGCCCCTGCGGTGCGCACGTCGGGCAACGCGTCCGTGAGCCCGTCAAGCGCGCGAGCGACATCCTGTGGTCTCACAGGGCGATGATCGCCCAGTGTGCGCAAGGCCTCGGCGCGGGTCTGGTCATCCTTCGAGTTCTGCGGCGATAACGCTGCCACGATAACGGTGTCGATCCCAGGTTGTATCCGATGGCCGACGCGTTCTTGCCCACGCAGTTGAACGTAAGTGCGTGCCGCCCCTTCGTGAGGGTCGCCCAGCCGATCAAGTGATCTTCGGCGACGTAGGTTTCCGTGAAATAGGCGTCGATGCGGCTGCCGTCTCCCATATTCGCGCCCGGCTCGTGCTCGAGCGCCTGCGACGACGATGTGGATTGTCCGTCGAGGTCCACGGTGTAGACGCCATAATCCGGGCTGTGCGCGAGCTGCGCGACGAGCTCGTAGCGTCCATCCTCTTCGACATCAAAGGGGACAGTTATCTTCGAGCCTGCGCCGTGGGCGTCGAGGAACAGCAGGTCCCGTGACCAGAAGACGTCCTTTTGAACGGATGCCTTCCCGTGTTCGACGGTCACGCCAGGCAGCGTGTCTTCCGCTTCGATCTGCCGCGCGTTGCCGATCGGCAGCCGGGCGGAGCCATACGGGACCGCCGGCTGATCGCTCGCAATACCTTCCTGGTACCAGAACGCGACGCTGCTGAACAGATCGGCCCGCTCTTCGAACGCGGATCGCACCGTGCCATCCTTCGTGTACGTCCATCCGCTGTGCTCGATGTCGAGCCGCAGCATACGCCGGAACGGGACGGGATCGACGAGGTGCCAGCGGTACGCTGACAGCCGTGCGCCGACGCCGGTACCATCCGCGATCGTCACGCCTGTATAGAGGCCATCGGAAATACGGAAGCTCCAGGCGTCATTGAAGTAGTCTTCGGTACCGGTGCCTTCGATCGACGGCACCTGCGATCCGTCGACGTAAAACCGTTCGTCTCCTTCTCCGAACCAACCGGGCTCGTTCTGGACGACGTTGAGGACGGTGCCCACGTATTGACCGTGTCCCGTTATCGACGCAATCTCGTACGGACGGCCCGGAGCCGTCGGCAACGCCTGTCGGTATCTCGCATGGAAGTACGCCGTACCGGGCGGCAGCGATGCGACCTTCTTCCAATCGACGTGAAAGTAGAGATTCGAGACGCGCCGGCGTCCCTCATTCGTGATGGTGAGCCGCAAGCTGCGCTTGAATGGCATCTGCCAGTAGCTGTTGCGCGATCGGCCGCTCGAGCTGTCGCGCACCATCACCGAATTGACCGGCCGTTCGAATCCGTGGCCGACGCCGAAGAAGTCACCGAGAGGACAGTCGACGCTCGGCATCGCGCTGCCATCGTAGTACGCGCGCAGACGGAGCAGCCGCGGCCAGCCGTATTC
>JBKPMA010000464.1:0-12430 GCA_046731935.1 Acidobacteriota bacterium | reverse complement strand
TCGCGACGACGCTGATGTCCCGGCCCTGTCGCTCGACGTTGTAGATCACCGCGTGATTGACACGGATCGTGGGTTTCATCCCGAAGTCTACCTTCTCCCAGTACATGAAGCTGTCGGCACCGGGCAGATCGGCGTTCGGGTACCGGAGGAGGTACTCCTTGAGTTCAGGCAGCACGTCAGGTAGCGCCGTGGCGCGGTTGATCATCGTCTCGAACTGCTCCGAGATGCGCGACGGATTCTTCTTGTCGCGATATTCGCCGAGCGTCGCGTTCCCGCCTTTCCGGTACTCGCGGATCAAGTTCGTCACCATCTCTCTCGCGAGTCGATTGACCTGATCGGCGGCGTCCGGCTGGGCCCAGTTGACGGACTCGCGAAACGTCTGGATCGAGGCGCTGGGGAGCTGAACGTCACAGTCACCCTCTTTACAGTCTTTGAGGGAGTTGATGTCGTCGGCATCCAGCACGAGCCCGCTGAGATCCGTCGTGGCGATCGACGTCGCTGGCAGCTCGCCAATGCCGAGGTATCCCTCAGCGCCCGCGAGTCGCTTGATGTCGCGCGATCGTTTCAGGAACGTGGCCGGCGAGCCCGTGATGTGAACGGCGCCAAACACGTACACTTCGGACCGCTCACCCCAAGACAGCACTTTCGCAACGGGGCGGCCTTCGTCAACGGCAGCGACGTCCTGCGGCGTCAGCCCCATTCGCGTAAAGACCGGCAGTGGCTGCTTGGGTGGGGTTTGCGCGAGCGCGCCGAGGACGAGAGACCATCCCAGCGTAGATGACGCTACCAATCTCATCATTGCGGTACTCCGCGGCATCGCCGAAAAGAGCGAAGCGACTGAAGTTGGCCGATGCGCGCACGCAGTATGTATTCAACCCCGATGCCGTGGGCACTGAAGAGGCACGCGCATAGTGCGGCTCCTCCGCAGGAAGAAGCGCCTCTTTCCCGACCAAACTGATTGACACTGGCCGGGCTGGAATGCAAGGTAGACGGTCAGAGCGGGTTCTCGAACAGCGAGGAGACAAAGCCATGGACGGTTTGCGCGCCCGCCTCGTGATGGCGATGCCCAATCGCACGGAGCAAACCCATGGATGAATCGCTGGATGCCGACATCCAGAGCCTCTCCGAGAACGCCGTCGATGTGAGTGGCACACGGAGATCGACAATCAGCCGCCGCGATCTATTGCGGCTGTCTGTTGGCGGTGGATCAGGACTCGCGCTCCGCGGGCTCCTCGATGTTCCCGCGATGCGCGCCGCGACCAAAGACGTGAAGCTCTCGCACGTCAGCGAGTTCACCACCTCGTGCAACTTCTGCTCGTGCGGGTGCGGAATGATCGCCGCTGTCCGCGACGGCAAGCTGTTGACGATGGAAGGCGACTACGACCACATCGTGAACCGCGGGTCGCTGTGCGTCAAAGGCATTTCCATGTTCGCGACACACACCTCCGCGAACCGGCTCAAGACGCCCCGCTACCGGGCGCCGGGCAGCGATCACTGGGAGGACATCTCCTGGGACGACGCGATTGCCCGGGTGGCGCAGAAGCTTCGGAAGACGCGCGACGCGACCTGGATCGCGACCGAGAAGGTGGATGCGCCTGAGCTCGTCGTGGATCACGCCGCGGGTGATCGGATCGAGAGCGCTCCACGGTTCGTCCCTCCGAGGGGCGTCAACAAAGAGGTGCCCGTCAACCGCACGGATGCCATGGGGTTCATGGGCGGCGCGCAGAACACGAACGAGGAGTGCTACCTCTTTCAGAAGGCGGCCCGGCTGCTAGGCATGTCCTACGTCGAGCACCAGGCCCGACTTTGACATAGCCCCACGGTCCCCGGTCTGGGGGCCTCGTTCGGCCGAGGCGCAATGACCAACCACTGGGTCGATCTGCAGAACTGCAAGGCGATCCTCGTGGAAGGCAGCAACGTGGCCGAAAACCACCCCATGGCCTTCAAGTGGATCCGGAAGGCACAGGAGAACGGGGCGAAGATCATCCACGTCGATCCGCGATACACCCGGACCTCGTCGGCTGCGGAC
This sequence comes from Acidobacteriota bacterium, assembly GCA_046731935.1. Classification (GTDB taxonomy): domain Bacteria; phylum Acidobacteriota; class Vicinamibacteria; order Vicinamibacterales; family JAENWD01; genus CAVUPP01. Next base: position 10,401 of record JBKPMA010000464.1, on the reverse strand, counting down.
GTGTACGCGCGCATCCGGCCTGGCACCGACGCGGCGTTCCAGAACACGATGATCAACCACATCCTCGTCAACAAGCTATATGACGAGGATTACGTCGTGACCCACACCAACGCCCTCTTCCTGGGCGACGAGGCGTTCGACTTCAAAGACGGAGTGTTCAGCGGGTTCGATCCGGAGACTCACAAATACGACACCAAAACCTGGGGATACCAGCTCGACGCGAAGGGCAAGCCGCGTGTCGCCACGAGCCTCGATGATCCGCATTGCGTGTTCTCACGGCTGAAGACCTTCGTCTCGCGCTACACGCTCGAGACCGGCGAGCGGATTACCGGCATTCCGGCCGATCAGATCAAGCTGATCGCGGAGACGATGGCGAAGAACCGGCCAGGTTCCATCCTCTACGCGCTCGGGATGACCCAGCACACGACGGGCGTGCAGGGCATTCGTTCGTTCACGATCCTGCAGCTCCTGCTCGGCAACATCGGCAAGCCCGGAGGCGGTGTCAACGCGCTTCGCGGCGAGCCGAACGTGCAGGGCGCGTGCGACATGGCCGTCCTCTACAACTACATGCCGGGTTACCTCAACTCGCCGACCAATGCCGAGCCGACGATCTACCACTACGTGCGCAAGAACGGCATCGCTGACAGCCGGTACCTCGTCAACACGCTGAAGGCATTTTTCGGAGACGCCGCAACCGCAGAGAACGATTACGCATATGAATGGCTGCCCAAGCGCGACGCGGTCAAAGACTATGGAACGCTGGCGATGTTCGAGGACGCACTCGACGGCAAGCTGAAGTTCCTCTGGATCGTCGGCCAGAATCCCGCGGTCACGTTGCCCAACCTCAGGCTGACGTTCGACGCGATGGCCAGGCTCGAGACGCTCGTGGTCCAGGAGATCTGGGAAACCGAGACCGCGGCGTTCTGGAAGCGGCCGGGCGTGGACCCGAAGACGATCGCCACGGAAGTCATCCTCCTGCCCGCCGCATTCTTCATGGAGAAGAACGGCACCATCTCGAACTCCGGCGGCATGGTGCAGTGGCGGCATGCGGCCGTGAAGCCGCCAGGGCAGGCCAAGCCTGACGGCGAAATCGTGGACCTCGTCTTCCGCAAAGTGCGCGAACTGGTCAAGGACTCGAACGAGCCGCGCGACGAGATCATCCGCAAGGCCTTCTGGACCTACACGACGGCCGAGGACGTGCTGCGCGAGATCAATGGGTACGCCGTGCGCGACAACCCGGAGACAGGACTCAAGGCGGGCGATCTCGTCCGAAAGGTCGGCGATCTTCGTTCCGACGGTTCCACATCGTCGGGCGCCTGGATTTACGCCGGCGTCTTCGCCAACGGCGAGAACCTCTCGAAGCGGCGCGACTCGACAACGGATCCGGGATCGCTCGGCCTCTATCCGGGCTTCGGATGGACGTGGCCCAACAACATGCGCATCCTCTACAACCGGGCGTCGTGTGATCGGAACGGCAAGCCGTATCCGGGATCGAAACCCATCGTCTGGTGGGACGAGCAGGCGAAGCGCTGGACGGGATACGACGTGCCGGACGTGCCCGTCCTGACCGATGGACCGGACACACCGAACGGCCAGAGGGCCTTCCACCTGAGCGCCGAGGGCGTCGGGCGCCTCTTCGCGGCCGTCTACTCGGACCCGGACCCGAGGTACACCGATTATTGGCGCGACGTGGCCTACGTGCCGAAGGACGGCCCGCTGCCCGAGATGTACGAGCCCGTCGAGAGCCCGGTGGAAAACATCCTTCACCCGGGAGTGAAGAGCAATCCGACGCTCAAGTATCCGCGCGTCGCGTCGCATCAACCGATTGGCACCGTCGACAAGTTCCCGTACGTGCTGATGACATCGACGGTCGCCGAGCACTGGTGCGCTGGCTCGACGACGCGGAATATTCCCTGGCTCAATGAGCTTGTCCCCGAACCGATGGTGGAGCTGCCGGTCGCCCTCGCGAAGAAGCTGGAGATCGAATCGGGGGACTGGGTGCGAGTCTCGTCGGCCCGTGGTGAGCTCGAGGTCAAGGCCCTTGTCACGCCCCGCATGAAGGCGATGAAGATCGGCGACCAGGAGGTCACCGTCGTCTGGATGCCGTACAACTGGGGCTTTCAGGGACTGTCGACGGGCCCGAGCGTCAACCACCTCACGATCGACGCCACCGACCCTGGAGCGGGAACCCAGGAAACCAAGGCGTGCCTCGTCAACGTCGTCAAGAGCGGCCGCCCGGCCGCGCGAAGATCCGGCTCTCCAAGGGGGCGCACATGAGTGACGCCGTCGACGCGGGCTCGAGCAAGGCAACGCTCATCGACATCTCCAACTGCATCGGGTGCCGGGCGTGCCAGGTCGCCTGCAAGCAGTGGAACGAACGCGAGGGCGAGGAGACGCAGCTCGAGGCCGACCTCGGTTTCCAGAACCCGGCGGCGCTCAGTGCGAAGACGTACACGCTCATCGCGTTCATCGAAATGGAGAACCCGGCGAAGCCGGGAGGGGTGGATTCCGCATACGTGATGCAGCGGTGCCTCCACTGCCTGGAGCCCGCCTGCGTCTCCGCGTGCCCGACGACGGCGCTCGAGCGGCAGCCCGACGGTCCGGTCTCGTATACGGCCGACGAGTGCATCGGGTGCCGCTACTGCATGCTCGCGTGCCCCTGGGACGTGCCGACCGCGGACTGGAACACGCTCACCCCGAAGATCTCGAAGTGCACGCACTGCGCCGACCGCGCCGTTCAGCCGCCGCCGGTCGCGTTCAACGGGCAAGCAGTGTCGGACGACGCGGCCAGGCAGTTCGCCAACACCATGTCGATTCCAGCCTGCGTCAAGGCGTGCCCCGCCGATGCTCTGCGCTATGGAACCCGCGACGAGATGCTGGCGCTCGCACACAAGCGCATCGCCGAGCGGCCTGACAAGTACGTCGACCACGTCTACGGAGAGAAGGAACTGGGCGGGACGAGCGTGCTGTATCTGTCGAGAGTGCCGTTCGAGAAGCTCGGTTTCCCGACGTACGGGGCGAAGCCCTTTCCGGCCTTCACCAAGACAGCGCTCGGCGCCGTTCCCCCAGCTGTAATAGCCGTGGGCGCGCTGCTCGGCGCTGCGTACGCCTTCTTCCGGAAGCGGGTTCAGGCGGTGGCTGACGCCCGCGGCCACGTAGAATTCGAGCCTCTCCAGAACAAGCTGCTGACCCCGTTCAACTGGATGCTCCTCGTGCTCATGGCGTTCGGCGCGGCCACGTTCATTGCGCGCTTCGCGCTGGGGCTCGGCGGCAGCACGAACCTGTCCGACACCTACCCGTGGGGGCTGTGGATCCTCTTCGACCTCGTGTGGATCGCGGTCGCCGCGGGCGCGTTCGCGATGGCTGGCGTGATCTACGTATTCCAGCGAAAGGATCTGTACGGGCTCGGCCGGACTGCCGTGCTCATGGGCCTTCTGAGCTACTCCTTCGTGATGGTGACGCTGCTCGCCGACCTTGGTCTGCCCTGGAACTCCTACCAGCTCGCGCTTCAGGCTCCGGAGCACTCGGCCATGTTCGAGGTGTCGTGGTGCGTCGGCCTCTACGTCACGATCCTCCTGCTCGAATTCCTGCCGGTGCCATTTGCGCGGTGGGGATACGAGGGGGCTGCGGATGCGTTGCGGCGATGGAACGGCGCCTACGTGGCGGCCGCGGTGACGCTGTTCGTCTACCTGCTGTCGCGCAACGTCCTCTACGCCTTCGCGACGGCCGTGGTCTTCGGCGCGCTCGCCTGGGTGTTCCGCGCGCGGGACCAGAAGGCCGAGCCGATCATGCTGGCGATCGCTGCCGTCACGCTGTCAACCATGCATCAGAGCTCGCTCGGCTCCCTGTACCTGCTGATGCCGAACATGCTCGCCCCGCAGTGGTGGTCTCCGGTGATGCCCGTCTCATTCTTCCTCTCGTCGATCGCGGCCGGGACTGCGCTCGTGATCCTCATCGACATGTGGATCTCGAAGGCGTGGCGCCGTCCGCTCGAGATCGCGCGGCTCGCCTCGGTCGGACAGATCGTGTTCTGGGCGCTCCTCGTCTATCTCGTGTTTCGTCTCGGAGACATGGCGATCCGCAACCAGCTCGCGGGAGCGTTCGCCGGGGGGCTCGGGATGGCCTTTGCGGCCGAAGTCCTCCTCGGTGGCGTGCTTCCGCTCATCCTGCTGGCGCGCACGTCGCTCCGGCAGCGCACCGACGTGCTCTTCGCCGCGTCGCTCCTCTCGGTCCTCGGCGTGGCGTACAACCGCATGAACGTCGTCCTCTTCGCGATGACCTTCCGGGGTCGGATGCCGTGGACCGCAGCGGAACGCTATGTGCCATCGGTCGTCGAGTGGGGTGTTTCGATCGGGCTGATCGCTGCCACGATCTTCCTCTTTGGCCTAACGGCCCGTCACATGCCGATTGTTTCGCGGGCGGATTCGAACGAGGCACATTGAGCCGATGACACCGGATCTGTGGCTCGAGGCGCATTCGTACCTCCGGCCGCTCGCCGATCTGTCCGCGCACGTCGATCGCGCGGCCGCCCGGATCGAGGTCCTCGAGGCCCACATTCCTGACTGGGAGGATTACAGCGCGGACTTCCGCGCTGGTGTGCCGGTGCTGTCGAGCGCCGATGCCGCCGTCGATCTGGAACCAGGTGGCCGAATGGCGGCAGCGCTTCTCGGACGGCTGGCCTCCGAACCATCTGACACATCGCCGGAATGGTTTGCGGCGGAGACCCGCGCGCTCGACACGGACCTGCGACGCGAGCCGGAGCTCTCGCGCCGCATCGCGGACTTTCTGCTGGGTGGCGAGACGCTCATCTCGTCGTCCCCCGGGCTGTTGCGTTATCTCGGGTGGACGGCGATGGCGCGGTTCCTCCGTCCCGTCGTGAGCGCTTTCGGCGGGTGGCGGAACGAGGAGAGCTGGCTTCGCAGGTATTGCCCGACGTGCGGTTCATTGCCCGCGATGGCTCAGTTGGTCGGCGTCGACCCCGGGCGCATGCGTCTGCTCTCGTGCGGCTGCTGTGGCACGCGCTGGCAGTTCAAGCGAACCGGCTGCCCGTTCTGTGAAACCGACTCGCAACGGCTCGTGAGTGTGACCATCGAGGGAGAATCCGGCCTGCGCATCGACCACTGCGAGTCCTGTGGCGGCTATCTCAAGACATACGACGGACAGGGCCACGAGACCCTCTTGCTGGCGGACTGGTCCTCACTCCATCTGGACCTCATCGCGCACGATCGCGGATTGAACCGGTTGGCGGCGTCGCTGTACGAATTCGAGGCGATTCGACACCCGTAGTCGACGCGAGTATCTAGAGGCGTGAAGGCGCGTCGCCGTGACTGGTTGCCCGCTTTGGCCAAACTGGGGGCTGGAACGGAACAGTGGAAGAATGACTCATGCACAAGCCCCTGCTGCTGCTTGGAATCCTCGCCTCACTCGCGCTCGGCGCGCCTCAGAAACCGCGCATCGCGATCTGCGGGCTGGCGATCGAGTCCAGCACGTTCTCCCCGGCAACGACCGACGAGGCGGCGTTCCACGCCTCCACCGGACAGGCCATCCTCGACAACTATCCCTTCTTCTCGGGTCCGCATTCCCTGCGCGACCGCGCGGAATGGTTCGGGGCCGTGCAGGGACACGCGCTGCCCGGCGGTGCGGTGACCCGCGACGCCTACGAGTCGCTGATGCGCAAGATGCTCGATGGACTCCGTGCGGAGCTGCCCCTCGACGGGGTGTTCTTCGACATCCACGGAGCGATGAGCGTCGTGGGCATGGAAGACGCCGAGGGCGACATGATCTCGAGAATACGGGCAGTCGTGGGACCCAAGACCCTCATCTCGACTTCGATGGACCTGCACGGGAACGTCTCGTGGCGACTGGCCGCGCAGTCCGACCTGATCACCTGTTACCGCATGGCTCCGCACGAAGATGAGATCGAGTCCAAGCAGCGGGCCGTCGAGAACCTGCTCACACGGCTCGAGAACGGGAAAGGCCGGCCCGCCTACAAGGCGTACATCGCGGTGCCCGTGCTGTTGCCCGGCGAGCAGACCAGCACGCGGATCGAACCAGCGAAGAGCATCTACGCCGCGATCCCCGAGATCACGAAGCGGCCCGGCATCATCGACGCTGCGATCTGGATCGGCTACGCCTGGGCCGACGAACCCCGCAACCATGCGGCTGTGATGGTCACCGGCGACGATCAGGCCGCCGTCAAGGCGGCGGCCGAGAGCCTCGCGGGCAGCTTCTGGGCGGCGCGTAGGAAGTTCGACTTCGTCGCGCCGACGTTGCCGTACGAGCAGGCGATGGACCGCGCGCTGAAGAGCACGAAGCACCCGTTCTTCCTCAGCGACATGGGCGACAACCCCACGGCTGGCGGAGCGGGGGACGTCAGCTGGACGCTCACGCGCATCCTCGAGCGCAAGGAGTTCCAGCGGGCGAACGGTCCATCTCTGATCTACGCGTCCATTCCTGGCCCCGAGCTGGTCGCGCAGGCGGTGACGGCCGGCATTGGTGGTACGGTGTCAGGCACGGCCGGAGCAGCGGTCGATCATCGCTATGCCCCTCCGGTACATATCGAGGGGAAGGTGACCGCGATTCGACAGGGCGACAAAGACGCCGAGACCGAGGTGGTCATCAAAACCGGCAGCGTCAGCGTGATCGTGACGAAGCTGCGGAAGCCCTATCACTACGAAGCCGACTTCACGCGGCTCGGACTCGAACCCCGGAAGGCCGACATCGTCGTGGTGAAGATCGGCTACCTGCAGCCCGAGCTGTACGACATGCGCGCCGACTGGGTCATGGCCCTCACGCCCGGCGGCGTGGACCAGGACCTCGCGCGCCTGCCGTACAAGCGCATTCAACGACCCATGTATCCGCTCGACAAGGACATGAACGATCCGGATCTGTCAGCGAAGTGGGTGCCGTCGTCCGATCGATTCAAGTAGGCGGGGCGGAAGAGCCTCTGACAGCCCTCACGCCAGCGCTCGCCGCGCGAATGCCAGGTCTCGCCGCGCCGCGGCCAGCGTCGCGTCGGTGCGCTCGGCGGAGGTGGCGCCCAGAATCTCGTACTCGAGGTGAATCGAGATCGGGCCACGAAACTCGGTCGCCCGCAGTGTCGAACCGAACCACGTCCAGTCGACGAGCCCTTCGCCCAGCGGACAGTTCTCGATGTGCCACCCGTCCGACGCCTTCTGCCAGACGCAGTCCTTGATCGCGAGCATCTTCAGCCGCGGCATCACCAGATGCGTCGCGGCCTTCCAGGCGCCGCCGCCGCCCTCGGCGACGGCGTGACGCGGGTCGAAGTAGTAGCCGGCCCACCGGGGGTCGAGCGTGTCGATCGCCGGTGCGATGTCCCACAGCGCTGCACCCACATAGCTTTCGTGGTTGTGAAAGCCCATCTCGATGCCGCAGTCTCGTGCGAGCGAGGCCAGGCCGGCTAGCGCACGTCCGACCTGCGTCAACTCACCGCGCACGTCGGAGGATTGGTACTGCCAGTAGCCCGTCTTGAACCAGCGCACACCGCTCTGTGCCGCCGCTTCGAGCAGCGGCCGCGCGTGCGGCACGTCGGCAGACGTCAGGTCCGTCGTGATCATCGGCACCGCTAGACCGTGCGATCGAATGGCGTCAATCGCGCGCGGAAGATCCTCGGCCGCTCGCTCCGGGAGCACGTGCCCCTTTGGTCGCACTGTGAGGTCCACGCCGTCGAATCCGGCCTCCTTCACCACACGGCCGAGATCGTCCCACGTGAGCTCTGGCAGTGGTTTGGAGAACAAGCAGAACAGTGGCCCGGCGTCCGGCGCTGCAGGCTCACGCGGTGCGGCGGCATCGGCCGGTTCGGCGGCCTTCACCACTGCGGCCGCGATCGCCGCTTGCCCGGCCGCGCGCATCCAGTCGCGTCGCGTCCACATGCACCCTCCTCGTTCACGAACGCGGCAGCTGCGCAGGCCCGTTCCGCGGCGGGACCGCGCCCAACCCGGCCCCGGTCAACTGCCCCGTCTGCATCATGCCGTCGCGGATGGTGAACAGACCGGGGAATCGCGCTTCCCAATCGGCGTTTGCGCGCGGCACGAACTGACGCGCGTTTGCTTCGATGCCAGCATTGCCAGGCACGCGCGCCGCGATGCCCGCCGAGTGCACGAGCGACGCTCCGGGACAGGTCAGGTCCTGCACGCACAGGAACATCCCGAACTTCTGGGCTGCGGCGGCCATCAGCGTCGCCTGGCTCTGGCCTTTGCACGCCTTCAGCGCCACACCGGTGTAGCCCATCTCACGCGCGAGCAAGAGCGTGTCGAGACCCGTGAGCGATTCGTCGATGACGACGGGGCGAAGCTTTGCGGCCTCGTGCATCGCGTTCGCGCGGTCACGCTGCAGGTCGCGAGCAGTGGGCTGCTCGATGTAGAGCACCCGATCGAAGCCGCTCGGAATCGTCTCGCGCACGCGCCGCAGGAACTCGATCAGGTACTCGACGTTCGGGCAGCCTTCGTTGAAGTCGAGCAGGTACTTCCAGTCAACCACCTGCCGCGCAGCCTGCACCCGGTTCACCACGCGATCGATATGGACCACGCGCTGGAAGTCGGCGGCGAGATCGCCTCCATTGAGTTTGATCTTGAACGCGAGAAGCCCGTCCCGCCGAATCCACTCCTCGAGTGTATTTGGCAGTCCGTCGTCGAGTGGGTGTCGCACGTCGGCGGCTTCGAGTGGATCGCTCGCACCGATCGAGTGGAACACCAGAGTCCGCTGACGGGGCGTCGCTGGAATGTAGCGGTCGAGGAACTCGCCCGTGAAAGCGGCGCCGAGGTCGTGCGAGAGATCGCTTCGCATGAACGCGGGGCCGTACGTCGCATAGCTGCTCAGGCCGAAGGCCTTGCCGTAGGCATCGTGCAACGCCGCGTCGAAGGCGCTCGTGACAACGAGCGTGCACAGCTTTGGGATGGGCGTTTGCAGGCCTCGCGCGCGCGTGAGGGCTTCGGCAGCACGGAGATATTCCGGCTCGAGCAGGCGGAACAGATCGATCGGATGGCCGACCGCGTCACAGGCGCTGGTGATCCGACGCACCTCGGCGGCCAGCGCGATCATGGCGCCGAGTCCGGCCTCCTGCGAAGCCGCGGGGAACGCCCACGCGTTGCCGAGCGTCATCGATCCGAAGCCCCAGGCCTCGCGGCCTTCCCCCGTCCGGATGCGGCAATTCACGTTCAGGAGGGTGACCCGATCCACGGAGCGCCCGCCGAACTGGTATGGCGCTCGGTAGCGGTACTCCTCGAAGGCGTGATCGACCTCGACGATACGAATATCGGTGGCCCGCGCGACGCGAAGGCTGGCGGCATGGACCGCGGGGCGTCCCACGATCGACAGCGCAGGCACGAGGCACAGCTGCTCGATCAGCACCCGGCGCGAGAGACTCGCTGGTGGAGCTCGACGCACGGCAGCTGATTATAGCGGCGCGCGGTTACCCTGCTGTCACAAATCGCAGGCCGTCGTAGAGACACGGGAACGGAACGTGGGGATAGTTCTCGTACGTTTCGTATCGGTACGAAATCGTTTCTCTCAAGTTGCGTTGGATCAGCTCTGAGAATCCGCTCATCCGGCGGTGAATCGCCTGATCAGGATCGTATTGATCCTGCAGGGAGTTCGCCATGAAGACGCGCCGGTGTGCAAACGACTCCACCGTTCGAAACGCTCGAGTGCTCAGTTCCAGGAAGTAATCGTTGTTCTCCGCGAACCAGCCCGCGCTGCACCCGATGTACGCATTGAACGCTGTCGGTCTTGCGAGCAGTGCGTAGACGGTGAACAGACCGCTCAATGACTTACCCAGCAGAATTCTTGGCGACGTCGTGCGATAGGTCTTCTCGATGTCGGGGATAAGCTCCTTCTCCAGAAAACCGAGGAATGCTTCCGCACGCGGCGGGCCTGGATAGTCTTTGGCTACCACAGGCATCATGTCGCGGTCTCGATTGGTATTCTCAATCGCAACAATGATCATCTCCGGGGCATTGCCGTCGTTCCGGAGGCGGGTTGTGACGGCGATCATCTCCAGCAGAAACGCTGGTGTGCCATCCAACACATACAGGACCGGATAGGCGTTACCGGAGGTCTCGTAGCTGGTCGGAAGATGAACAAAGACCTTCCTGTCTTCACCGAGAAGCGTGGACTTCATCGTCCGCGTGACGCCGAGCGTCGCGGTCACCTCTTGCGCAGATGCCGGTTGCGGCGATCCCGGAATCAGAAACATCAAAACTGTCAGAAGTCTCTGCACACACGACGTCGAGAAGCTCCGGGGCATGCGCGCAGAGCATACGGCTTCGGGACCCCGCCGTCATTGGGAATCGCGGCTTCGACGGACGTCGTGCATCACGGCCTCTGAGACGAAGTCTTTCGGATTGCGTCCGCCTGCTCGTAGATGGACCACTTGATGTCGAC
>JBKPMA010000463.1:0-5997 GCA_046731935.1 Acidobacteriota bacterium | reverse complement strand
GTGATGCGCTGCTCGAGGCCATCAGGGAGGGCGCGGCGCCCGATGTCATCCTCCTGGACGTGAACATGCCTGGAATTGACGGCATCGCGACGCTTCGATGGCTGAAAGCCGCGCAGCCGGATCTGCAGGTCATCATGTTGTCGGGCAAGGAGTGCGCGGCAACGACACTCGAAGCCGCGCAGCTCGGCGCCGCCCACTACGTCGTAAAGCCGGACGAAGCGGGCGGTGTGAGTGAGATCGCGCTCGAATCCGCGATCAAGAGCGCTCTCGAAAAGACCCGGCTGGTGCGCGAGCTCAACGCGCTGCGACAGCAGCTGAGCGACGACCAGGATCGTTCGGTCTGGGGATCGAGCGATTCGATGCGGCAGATCAGGCGCGTCATCGAGAATGTCGCTGACAGCCAGGCGACAGTCCTCATAAGGGGCGAGAGCGGCGTTGGCAAAGAACTGGTCGCCCGCGCGCTGCATCAGCAGTCGCGCCGACGCGCGTATCCGTTCCTGAAAGTGAGCTGTGCGGCCCTGCCGGCGGATCTGGTCGATTCAGAGCTGTTCGGGCGGGAACGCCGTGTCGCGGACACCGTGACCACACAGCCGGGCAAGTTCGAACAGGCCGAAGGCGGCACTGTGTTTCTCGACGAGATCGGCGAGGTCACAGCCGATGTGCAGGCCAGCCTCGTGCGCGTGCTCACCGAAGGCAGCGTCACGCGACCGGGCGGCACCACGCAGATTGCGATTGACGTTCGCGTGATTGCCGCGACGAACCGGGATCTCGAGGCACTGCTCCGAAGCGGCAGCTTCCGCCAGGACCTGCTCGAGCGGCTCGATGCGGTCGAGATCGTCGTGCCTCCGCTGCGTGAGCGGCCCGACGAGATCCTGCCGTTGACTGAATTTTTCCTGAACCGCTACGGCCGACGCTACGGACGTCCGCTCCATCCCCTGTCAGAGGTTGTGCGGCAGCGGCTGCTGTCGTACGAGTGGCCGGGCAACATTCGCGAGCTGGAACAACTGATCAAGCGGTTCGCCGTGCTGCAGGACGAGTCGCTCGTGCTGCAGCAGTTGTCGCTTCCGCACCGGTCTATGGGTTCGGCCGTTTGAGCTCCTCAGCGGTCAGCACAGTGTCTCCGGTGTTCGCATCGATGAAATACCACTGCGACGCATCGGCGGTGGCGACGAGGTTTCGATAGGTCAGGCGATAGCTGCCGTCGCTCATCGGCAGCACCATCAGCTCGGGCGGCAGGCTCGGCCCGAGCGAATCGCCAGACAGCTTCTGAAACCGATCCGCGGCTTCAGTGGACGTCAGCTTCGGCACCGGATCGATCGTGATGTCTTTGTAGATCGTCCCGAAGACCGACACCGTCTGCTTGTTCTGCATCACTCGCGTGATATCGCCACCGAACACGCCAACACCCTTGTAGAGCTGCGCGAGATGCTGGAGGGTGCGTCCTTTGGCGAGCGAGTCTGTGGATGCGTCTTTCATCACGGCGTCACCGACCTTCAACATCTGCGCGACGCGCGCCTCCCACTCGTCACGGGCCGGCGGCTCGGACGCGTCGATGGTGACGAGCCCTGGATGCGGCTTGGCTGCGTCAGTCGCCGGTACGGCAGGCTTGGCTGGCGGTGTTTGTGCCGCCGCAGATTGAACGGCGGCACTGGCCAGCATCAGCACGAGCGCCAGCGGGAAGCATCGTGAGCGCATACCCGACTGTCGCACGGGCAGCGCGCTTCCGCAACCTGGTGATACAATCCGCGCCGACCACGAGGTCGCCATGCAGCGCAGCGAGATCGAAGCGTTCCTGGCTCGGCATGAAGATTTGTTTGCGGCGCACGATGCCGCGGGCCTGGCGGCACAGCACGCGCCCGAAGGCGTCTTCGAAAGCCCCGCGGCCGGACGCGTAGAAGGACGACCCGCGATCGAGCAGGTCTATCGCTACTGGTTCGAGGCGTTCCCCGACATGAAGTTCACGTGGTCGCGGCCTCTCATCGACGGCGATCGCGCAGCCTTCTTCTGGGCGCTGTCGGGCACCATCAAAGGGCCGTTTTTCGGTGTGAAGGTCCCCGGCACCAGGGTCGAGATGAGCGGTGCGGCGATCTACACGTTTCGCGACGGACAGCTCGCCTTCGCACAGCACCTCTTCGACTTCTCGGCACTCCTGATGAAAGCCGGCGTGCTCAAGGTCAAGCCCACCTAGCCGATGGCCGCGATCATCCGCCTGGCCACGGCCGCCGACGCAGCGTCCATCCAACATATCTACCGGCCGGCCATCGAGGACGCGGCGACTTCGTTTGAGACCGAGGTCCCGTCGGTCGAGGAGGTCGCACAACGCGTCACCGCAACCGCTCTTCGCACCCCGTGGCTCGTGTACGAGGACGCACACGAGGTGCTCGGCTACGCGTATGCCAGCAGGCATCGCGAACGCGCGGCGTATCAGTGGGCCGTCGAGGTCTCGGCGTATGTGGACCGCCGTGCGCACCGCCGCGGGATCGGACGTGCGCTGTACACCACGCTGTTCAGGATTCTTGCGCTGCAGGGATTCCACCGCGCGTACGCGGGGATCACGCTGCCGAATCCCGCCAGCGTGGGCCTGCACACCTCCGTTGGATTCACGCCCGTGGGCGTGTACCGCGGCATCGGCTTCAAGCACGGGGCCTGGCACGATGTCGCGTGGTACGAACGGGATCTGCAGCCTGCTCGAATCGCGCCATCCGACGCGCCGACACCGCTCTCGGCCCTTGCCGGCACAGCGGAGCTCACGGCCGCGCTGGATCCGAGGCTATCGGTCTAGCAGGCCGACAACGCGTTACGATTGGATATGCCGAGCCCACTCAAGCTCGCCAGTGCCTGGCGCATCGTCAAGGACGTCGATCTCGACGGCATCCGCCGGCGGTCGAACGAGCGCTTCGAGCTCTGGGCGATCGCCAACGATGGCGCCGACACCCGCGAGATCGCATCGCTGCTGGCGCCTGGCCCCGAACATCATCCCTGGCTGCTGCGGTTCACGCCGGATCAGGTGCCGACACCAGGCGAGGTGCGGCCGCTGGCCGCGGTCATCGTCACACGCAGTGCCGATCTCGATGCGGCATTGGCGGGCGTGCGCAACGCACTCCGTAGCAAAGCCGTTCCCGTCATCGTGGTCCGGGTCGGCGATACGGGACCCGTGGCGTCGGCTCCTCGCGCTGGTGAGGATGCGCGGGTCGCGGTCACCGGCCTCGACGAGAGCGCTCGCGCGCCCGTTGCGGCCACCATTGTCTCGGTCTTCCAGGACGACCGGCGCCTGGCCCTCGCGCGGCATTTCGCGGGGCTCCGTCCACAAGTGTTTTATTCGCTGATCCAGGAGACTGCGCAGGCCAACGCCAAGTTCGCGTTTACGACGGGCCTTGCCGAAACCGTTCCGATCCTGTCAGCGCCGCTGGCGCTGGGCGATGTTCTCGTCCTCACGAAGAATCAGGTCGTGCTCAGCTATCGCATCATGCTCGCCGCGGGCCGCGACGGCGAACCGCGCAAGATGGTCGCCGAAGTGCTGGGCATCCTCGGCGGCGGACTGCTCTTGCGTCAGATTGCGCGCGAGCTCGTGGGCCTGATTCCGGTGGCCGGACTTCCGCTCAAGATCGCGGTCGCGTACAGCGGAACGTGGGCGATCGGCCGCGCGATGGCGATGTGGGCCGCCGACGGACGCGCAGTCACGACCGACGCGGTACGAACGATGATGACCGACGGCCTCGACCGGGGAAAGGCGGTCGCGCAGAAGCTGATGGCGGGGCGACGCGCGACGCCAGAGTCGGGCGATGCGGCGACGGAAACAGCGACCAAAGCGGGCGCCTGATGACTCTGGATGAATTCACGGCGACGCTGCAGGATGCGAACGCCCCCGCTGGCGTGTCGCCTGCCTTGACCGCGTTATGGCTCGACGGACGCGGCGACTGGAACGGCGCGCACGAAACGGCGCAGGAGATCGAGACTGCCGTTGGCGCGTGGATCCACGCCTATCTCCACCGCAAGGAAGGCGACCACGGGAACGCGGCGTATTGGTATAGCCGCGCGTCGAAACCCGTCTGCCGCCTCACGCTGCAGGACGAGTGGCGCCAGATCGTCTCCGCGCTGCTCACCGCTTCGGATTGAACCAGAGATCGATCGGCTTCTTCACGCCGTACGCGTCAAAGGGCATGTCTATGCGCCGTCCGGCGCCCATCGACTGATACGCGGCGAACAGCACCTGCTGGACGAAGCGTCCGTCTTCACCCGTTGCGATCGGCGACACTTTGCCTCGTACGCACTGCGCGAAGTGCGCCATCTCCTGCGGGAAGCCGTAATTCCAGAGCTCCTCGAAGACCGGATACGTCCAGCCGATCGTCGTCGGCGCTTTCTCGACGGCGTAGCCGAATCCCACTTCGCTGAACGTGGGCAGCGCGTTGCCCATGTGCAGGTTGCCGTACGTGCAGCCTTTCGATCCGAAGACCTCGATGCGATCGTCCATGCCGCCCGTGCGTGCCCAGGAGTCCTCGACGAGTCCGACCTTCCCGCCGGCAAATTCGAGGATCACGATGCAGTTGTCGTCGCCGCGCGTCTTGTCCCGGTGGACGTACGTGCCGCCCTGCGCCGTGATGCGCTCCAGCTTTGGACGATTCAGAAACCAGTTGCAGAACGCGATGCCGTGGCAGCCCATGTCCATCAGCACACCGCCGCCCGACTGCTCGACGTCCCAGAACCAGTCGCCGTGCGGACCAAAGTGTTTCTCGCTCTGCTTCACGAGATACACGTCCCCGAATGCTCCCTGGTCCGCCATTTCCTTCGCCTTGACGTACTTCGGGGTGAAGAAGAGCTCCTCCGCGTACATCAGGAGCACGCCTTTCTTCGCGCAGTGCTCGATCATGATGTCCGCTTCTTCGAGCGTCATGCAGAGCGGCTTCTCGCAGACGACGTGCTTGCCGGCATTGGCGATGTCGATGGTCATCTGGCAGTGCAGTCGATTCGGCGCCGTGATCGTGACCATCTCGATGTCGCGTTCGGCCAGCATCGTCTTGTAGTCGGTGAACCAGCGCGGTACGCCGTAGTGCTTCGCGAGCTTCTCGGCGTTCCCTGGCGTTGGCGAGGCAATCGCCACGACTTCGACGTCCTCACCCATCTGCTTGATTGAGGCGACGTGGATGTCGGCTTCGAACCGCGATCCGATGACGCCTACCTTCACTTTGTCAGCCACGTCTATGCCTCCGCGAAAACTGCACAATGGGGTCGGGATGGTATTTGTACTATTTGAAACTCAGCCCGACCCCGTCTCAGTTTTTGCCACAAGACGGCGAAAGATGATGATGTGTCCCGCAAGCGCTGCGACGACGAGCACCGCCGGCAGCCAGACGAACGGCGGCACCGCCACCCATACGTTCATCTGATCCGGACCGAATCGGCGCAGCATCGGCATCGACAGCACTGCGATCGTCAGGACGTTCGCAAGCAGCACCATTCCCATGATGTTCCACGCGAATACGACAGCGCGCGGCACGCGCACGCGTACGAGCGCGACGCCCAGCAGCGCGGCGGTCACGCCCGTGACGATATCGAAGTTACGGCCCGCGTACGTCATCTGAATCGGCACGAACCCCTGCTGGAAGCCGCGGTGCATGATGAGCTCGAGCGGCCAGCGGAATGCCTGGACGCCAACCAGCGCTGCCAATGGCAGGCCGGTCGCGAGCTGCCGTCCCAACGTCGAGAACCCAATCCATGCGGCGACGCCGAACGACGCCGCGAGAAGAAACGCGATCGGCGGCGGACGCCAGTCGAAGTGCAGCAGCACGCCGCTGGCGGCCACCAGCAGTACGGTGATCATCCACGCAAGCGTTGTCAGGCCGATGCGGATGAGACGGACCGCGCGAATCCGCTCGGTCAGTCGAACCTTTCCACTCGAGACCCACACGCCGAGGAACCACGCCGACACCACTGCCATCGTCAACATCATGAAGGCGAATATCAGGAGGGGCGAAGCGCCAAGCTGAATCATCTCGGAGG
>JBKPMA010000462.1:0-7415 GCA_046731935.1 Acidobacteriota bacterium | reverse complement strand
TTCCACGAGGTCACACCCCATGGCTTCGAACAGATGTCGATGTCGCCATCGCCATCCACGTCGCCCACCTGCAGCTCATGACCGCCGAGCGAGGTGTCCAACAGCACGTGTTCTGAGAACGTCAGCTGACCGCGGTTGTCCCACGCCAGCCAACGCGGATTCCGGCGCGCCCCAGGCAGCAGCTCTTCCTGTTCGTTCACGACAATCTCGGGTAGCCCATCGCCATTGAGATCGGCCACCGCGAGTGCGTGCAGCGACCCGTACATGAGGCGCTGGGGAAGCGTTGTGACCGT
This sequence comes from Acidobacteriota bacterium, assembly GCA_046731935.1. Classification (GTDB taxonomy): domain Bacteria; phylum Acidobacteriota; class Vicinamibacteria; order Vicinamibacterales; family JAENWD01; genus CAVUPP01. Next base: position 7,122 of record JBKPMA010000462.1, on the reverse strand, counting down.
CCATCGTCCGCCGCGCCCATCCACGTTCCGAACGATCATCACGTGGGAATCGACGATGTCGGCGTCGGCGACGACAATGTCGAACCGCCGGTCGCCGTCGAGATCGGCGATGGCAGTGCGGACGCACATGCCGTACGGGCCGATGCGACCCAGCGGAATGTTCGCGTGCGCGCTCCACTTCAGGCCTTTGCCGTCACGGTTCTCGAACCACGTGTCGGCGCGCAGCACGTCGAGATCCCCGTCACCGTCGATGTCGACGGTTCCGTTTGGTGCAATCGCGCCGTGGATGGCTGGTCCGATGTCATGCCTCCGCCATGGCTGCCGCGCGTTGTCCCTTGGAATCTCGAACCACGCGAGCGCGTTCAGCGCGGTGTTCTTGTCGCCCATGATCACGACATCTTTGCGTCCGTCGCCGCTCATGTCGGCGACGACGATATCGTGGGCGCCTGCCGCGTGATCGGCAAAGACGATGCGCTCGAAGGGCTCGGTCGCTGGCTTGCCGGTATTGCGGTACCAGACGCCGCTGCAGATCAGATCAATCCAACCGTCGCCGTCGACGTCGAGCGGCGCGAGCCCGACGTCGGACTGGTAGTCGGTGCCCACCGTGTGTTTGATCCACGTGTCGGCCTGCTTGAATTCGAACCAATAGAGCTCGGAGGGATGGGTCTGGCGTCCGCCGAGGACGAAGTCGAGATCGCCGTCTTTGTCGAGATCGACGAGCGCAGTGAGACCGTAGTCGCCAGTGCCTTTGTCGGTAGCGAAGAGGTCCGTCGAGACAAAGTGGTGCCGGAAAGACAGTGCTGGTGAGGCAGCGGCCAGCGCGATCCAGCCGACGTGTGCGCTGGCAAGGCACACGGCGAGGATCAGCGGCCGGGCGACGATCCAACGAGAACGAAGTGCGAGCATCAGCGTCTGCTACCCGCAGAGAGCATAAGTCGGTTTGTGTCCCACAAACTCACGCGACACGTGCGCCGTTCCTCCACTCCTGGACCCCACCCTTGGCTGAACTCTCGACGGAACAGTTGACTTCTCGACGCGCGCGACGATAATTCCGCCTCCATGAGTGTCACCTTCACCAGACGCCAGTTCCTCGAAAGCCTCGGTGCCACCGGCGCGGCCCTTGTCGCAGAGTCGTGGCTCGGACGCATCGGCTTCGCCCAAGCCCGCGGACCGGCCCGCGTCGTCATCAATCAGGGCCGCATCAAGTCGGAACTCGACCGCCGCCTCCTTGGCGCATTCCTGGAACATCTCGGCCGATCCATCTACACGGGCGTGTACGAACCGGATTCGCCGCTTGCGGACAAGAACGGCTTCCGCACGGACGTCATCAGTGAGGTGAAGGGCCTCGGGGTGCCGATCATGCGCTACCCGGGCGGCAACTTCGTCTCCGGCTACAACTGGCTGGACGGCGTCGGGCCGAAGAACCAGCGTCCGACCGTGCTCGAGCGCGCGTGGAACTCGATCGAGACGAATCAATTCGGCACGAACGATTTCATGGACTGGTGCAAACTCGTCGGGACCGAGCCGCTCCTCGGGATGAACTTCGGGACGGGGACCGCGGAAATGGCCATGGCCTACGTCGAGTACTGCAATGTCGACAAGGGCACGAAGTGGAGCGAACTGCGGCGTTCCCACGGCTACGCCGCGCCCCACAACGTGCGCGTCTGGTGCCTCGGGAACGAGATGGACGGGCCCTGGCAGATCGGACACATGCCGGCGCGCGAGTATGGACGCAAGGCGAGGGACGTCGCGCGGCAGATGCGGGACATCGATCGCGACCTGCAGCTGATCGCCTGCGGATCGAGCAACCGGATCATGCCGACGTACCTCGTCTGGGATCGTGAGGTGCTCGAGGAGTGCTACGACCAGGTGGACGCCATATCGCTCCATTGCTACTACGGCAACACGAAAGAGCTCTCAGGCGAGAACACGGGACGTTATCTGGCGATGAACCTGGACATGGAGCTGCAGATCCATGAGATCGGCGCCGTCTGTGACTACGTGCAGGGTTTGATGAAGTCGCCCAAGCGGCTCTGGCTGTCGTTCGACGAATGGAACGTCTGGTATCGCGCGCGCGACCGCAAGGCGCTCGACGGCCAGCGCACGTTCGCGCCGAAGCTGCTCGAAGAGGTGTACAACCTCGAAGACGCGCTACTCGTCGGCGGATTCGTCAACTCCTTGCTGCGCACATCGGATCGTGTCCGCCTGGCGTGCCTCGCGCAGATCATGAACGTCATCGCACCACTCGTGACGAACAAGACGTCGGTCTTGCGCCAGAGCATCTACTATCCCTACGCCTGGGCACTGCAATACGCTCGTGGGCGCGTGCTTGATCTTCAGGTCGAAGGTGAGACGTATCCCATTTCAGCAGAGGGACTCCGCTCCGATTTCGCGCGGAACGATCAGGTGCCGTTCGTCGACGTCGCAGCCACTCTCGACCCCTCATCGCGCCAGGCGGCGGTCCTGATGCTCAATCGCGACACCACCGGGCAGCGCGAGGTCGTGCTGGACTGGAAAGATCCGACTCCGACCCGCGTCGTGGCGTGTCAGACGCTGACGGGACCGGATTTGAAAGCGTTCAACACGTTCGAGCAGCCGAAGCAGGTGGTGCCGCGCGCGCTCGACGCGCCGCAGGCGGCGTCGCGCATGACGTTCAAGCTGCCGCCGCAGTCGTACACGGTCGCGCAGATTGCCACAAGCTGACCGAGAACCGCTCGGGCGTCGGGAGTCTGCAGTTCGGAGCGGACCGCCGGTAGCGTCAGCGGTGATGGGCCCTGGGGGCGTTGGGCGGTGGAAGTTGCGAGTTGTCCAGCGGATCAGCGTCCACCGTCAAGCGCTCGAGGAATTGATCGAGGTTGCTGCGCATGACGATGTGCGGCACGACGCGGAGCTTCGATGATGGACGCGTGCCGTCCACCAGGTGCTGATGAAGGGCCTGCAGCGCCAGACGCCCTTGGCTGAGTGGCCGCTGATACATCGTCGCTGCTACCTTGCCTGCGCGGATCCACTCCACCAATTCCGGGAAGAGGTCGGTCGTGACGACGGTGAGGCCCGACAACCGTCCGGCTTCTTCGGCCGCGCGCAGGACGGGCAGTGAGTTCACCGTACTCACGTACACGGCCTTCAGATGCGGACGCTCCCGCAGTACCGCCAACGCGCGCTGATGCCCCTCGCGCACATCGTCGTGCGCTTCGACGATCGGGCCGAGCGCGAGCGAGCCGCCGGCGGAACATAGACTCGTTTCGAATCCGCGCAGCTTGTCAGCGTGATCCTGGATTGCCAGCCAGCCGGTAAAGAACGCGACCTCGCCGCCGTCTGGCAGAAAACGCGCGAGCAGTTCGCCGGCGACGGCGCCGACCGTAAACGGATCCGCCGAGACCGCGCTGAGGCGCGGACTGTCGGGCGCGTCGGTGACGACACACACGACCGGAATACCGCGACGCGCCGCCTTCGCCAGATGCGGTGCCAGCGCCGTCGGATTGCCGGGCGCGATGATGAGACCGTTGACGTCGCGCGCGAGTGCGTCCTCGAAGAGGGGAATGTCGCCTTCGCCAAGGCGCGGGTAGCTGGCGAACTCGACGTGCAGCCCCGGCGCGAACGGCGCGGCCGCTGCACGGATGCCCTCGCGGAGGGAATCCCAGAAGAGCGCGATCCGTCGCGGGAGGTGGACCGCGATTCGCAGTTGACGGTTCGACTTCAGATACCGTGCAGCGAGGTTCGGGCGGTAGCCGAGACTCTCGGCCATGCTGAGCACCCGCGCCCGGGTGGCCGGACTGACCTCCGGCTTGCCATGCAGCGCGCGATCCACCGTTCCCGTGGAGACACCGAGCGCACGGGCAATGTCCTTGATCCCGATCACGGTCCGCGGCGGCACGCGTTCCTTGCCGTCAGACATCGGCTGCCATGGTAGCCCCTCGCCCCCGTCGGTCGGGTGGGGGGGAATCCGGGCCGTGTTGAGCCTACCTACAAAATTTTGGACAGGCTAGTCCGAAAAAATCGTGTAAGTCGTGTAGATAGATGAGCTTGACAGCTTTTTGGTTCGGCGCTAATTTCGGCGCCGTGAACGTTCACGGTCCCGAGGCCGTGATCGGACGCTGAGGGGGCGTCTGTCGAAATGTTCACGCGCGCGTCAGCACCGTCTGGCCCTCGCTGACACGCGATCACATCCGACCCCTATCCGGAGGCAAACGATGACGAGGATGTCCCTCTCGTTGCTCCGCGGTGTCGGTCTCGCTGCCTGTCTGAGTGTTGCGTTCAGCAGCCCGCTCCTCGCACAGCGTTCAGACCGGGCGACCATCAGCGGAGTTGTCACCGACGACCAGGGAAATTCGGTTCCCGGTGCAACAGTCACTATTCACAACGACGGCACGGGCATCGATTCCGTCCTCGTCTCCAACGAGTCTGGCGCCTATCAATCGCCGCCGTTGGTGCTGGGCCGCTACACGGTGACCGTGGAACTCACGGGATTCAAGAAGTCCGTCACGAGTGGCATCGAGCTTGGCGGCGGTGACGCCATCCGGCACGACGTCAGTCTGCAGGTCGGCCAGTTCAGCGAATCGGTGCAAGTGCAGGGCACGTCAGGACTCGACGACACCAAGGCGGATATCAGCCATACCGTCGACGAGCGGTACTATCGCGACCTGCCCATCGTGACCGCCGGCGACGTGCGTCTGGCCGAGTCCGTGCTGCAGATGCAGCCTGGCTATCTCCCCATGCGGCCGAATGGCGATCCGATGTTCCGCGGCAGCCAGTTCAACTCCCGGATCAACGGCGGACAGACGATGGCGACGGAGAATCCCTTCGACGGCGCGGCCTTCGGCTATCCATCGGGCCATCAACAGAGCCAGGAGAGTGCGCCACCGGTCGAATCCGTTCTCGAGATGAAGGTCATCACCACGAGCTACTCCGCGCAGTACGGACACACGAGCGGCGGATTCATCGAGTACACCGCCAAGTCGGGGACCAACTCGTACCACGGCAGCGGCTACAGCTTTTTCGCCGACGACGCGTTGAACGCGAAAGGGTTCTTCGCCGTGGGCAAGACGCCGCTCAGCAACAACAACTACGGGTTCACCCTCGGCGGTCCGGTCGTCATTCCGAAGGTGATCGACGGCCACAACAAGATGTTCTTCTTCACGAACATCGACTACACGCGGCTGCGGAGCGGCGTCCTGCCTGGATTCGGCAACACGACGCCGACCGACGCGTTCAAGGCTGGTGATTTCAGCTCGCTGCTCGGTCCGCAGATTGGCGTGGACGTGCTCGGCCGGCCCATTTTCGCAGGGCAGATCTTCAATCCGTCATCGACGCGGCTCGTGAATGGGATTCCCGTGCGTGATCCGTATCCCGGCAACATCATCCCCGGCAGCGATCCGCTACGTAGTGCGGTCGCCGCCAAGGTCGCCGCGCTGATGGTGCATCCGGATCGGTCGGGCAACGCGTTCAACGTGGCGGGGAATCCTGCTGGCGATCAGACGTGGAACCTCGACGCGCGGAACATCATGTTCCGCCTCGACAACGTCTTCACGCCGAACCTGCGCAACAGCTTCAGCTTCTATTGGAACCATCGGCCCTCGATCAGAAACTGCGGCGAGGTCGCGGGCTGCAATACGCAATTCGACGGCGAGACGACGCCGGAGAAGAACACCAATTACTACGGCAACGGCTTCTATCAGCGCATCTCGACGCACCACGCACACGAGCAGTTCGACTGGATCATCAAGCCGAATCTGCTCAACCACACGACGGTCGCCTACGACCGGTGGTTCATGGGTGGCAACTCACTGTCAGCCGGCGCGGGCTGGCCGCAGCTGTTGTGGGGTGCCAATCACGGCGGCATCCTCGCGCAGGACGCGGGGCCACCCCTCATGAACTTCGCGGGCAACATCCCGTACAACTCGATCGGTCAGTACGCGTGGCCGCGTTTCGGCTACGAAGTGAACAACCGGTGGCAGTTCTCGGACGACCTGACGTGGGTGAAGAATCGCCACACGATCAAGGCCGGATTCGAGTACCGCAAGCACCAGTTCCCCTCACGCGGGTGGTCAGTTGGCGCGGTCGGCGGGCAGTTCGATTTCAACCGGCTCAACACCGGCGGCTATGACGCAAGCGGGAACAACCTCGGGCAGACCGGGGATCCGTTCGCGTCATTCCTGCTCGGCCAGGTCTTCGCGTCCAACCAGACGATCCCCGTGTACCCGACGTTCAACGAGGCGTATACGGCCGCCTGGATCAACGACGAGTTCAAGGTCAACGACAAGCTCACGCTGACGCTCGGCTTCCGGTTCGATTACCAGTTCGCGCGGACCGAGAGTGACGACCAGTACTCGACGTTCGACCCCAATACGCCCAACCCGGGTGCGGGAGGAATCCCGGGCGCCCTCATCTTTGCGGGCGACGGAACGAACCGTACGGGCAGGCGGACGTTCGAGGATCCGAAAGCGGACTCGTGGGGACCTCGGATTGGTGCGACGTACCGGCTGAACGACAAGAACGTGATTCGCGGCGGGTACGGCATCTACTACTCCGGAGTCGCGTTCTCGCAGTTCGTCGGTGCCCCCACACTGGGCTTCCAGGGAAACCCGGTCGCGCCGAACCTGTCGAACGGTCTGCAGCCGTCGTTCTATCTCGACAACGGGTTCCCGCAGGATCGGATCATCCAGCCGCCATTCATCGATCCAACGTTCGCGAATGGCGGGTCGGTCATCGCCGTCGCTCCGAACGGGCTGACGCTGCCGCGGTTCCAGAACTGGTCGGTGACGTGGCAGCACCAGTTGGGGCAGTCCACGATGCTGGACGTCTCGTACATCGGCAATCACGGCAGCCGGCTGAATCATCACTTCAACAGCCTGGGCGTCGGCGCGAACATGAACGACCCCAGCGTGCTCAACTACGGCGCGAGCGTGCTGCAGGCAGATATCAACTCGGATGTGGCCCGCAACGCGGGCATTCCCGTTCCGTACCCGGGGTTCGTCGGGAACGTCGCGCAGGCGCTCCGTGCGTATCCGCAATACCAGCAGATCCAGTGGCGCGGGGTTCCGACTGGTGAAAGCCAGTACCACGCGCTGGAACTGGTCCTCGAGCGTCATTTCTCGGCGGGCCTCCAGTTCCGGGTCGGGTACA
>JBKPMA010000461.1:0-4569 GCA_046731935.1 Acidobacteriota bacterium | reverse complement strand
CCAGGGCAGCCGCCACGCATCGTCGATCTGGACCAGCAGATACGGCACGCCAGCGTCATCGAGGACTCGGCGCCTCACCGTCAGCTCGCCGGCTTCTTCGGGTCCGAGCTGCGGCACGACGATCACCGAGACCGCGCCGCGTCTGCCCGCCAGCGCGATGCTTGCCCGCAGCACGTCCCGTGTGACGCCAATGCCGCGCTCGACGGTCTCGTCGCGCCGATACGGCACGAGCAGTTTCGCGAGAGACTGAAGCCGCGCGTGCGTCTGAGCCGGGCGCCAGATCAGACCGGGTCCGAGGTGTGGACGATCGTCGTCCAGGTTGCGCCCGAACAACGCGGTCATGAACAGCGACACCACGGCGAGCGGATGATGGAAACGCGGCAGCTCGGTCTGGAGTCTCAGAAATCCCTGATCGGTGCTGTAGCCGTGCACCGCCAGGTTCGCGGTCTGCACGCCGGTGATCGTGCCGATCTGCGCCGGCACACTCTCATCCCACGACAGTCCTTCGCCAAACATGACGGATTCGCCAATACAGAGGATGCTCGGCCGATCGAAATCCACTGGCGCGGTGACGCGCTCCACGCGATAGCCGGAGGCATCCACGGCGTACTCGATCATCCGGCCGCCCACATCCGAGCGCCCCACACGAGACGGCACCAGCGTCCACCCGAGACGCGAATCCGCCTGACGACGGGGCTCCTCGTCGGGCAGGAGCCATTCGCCGGGACGCAGATGGATGAAGCGAAGCACGACCTCGCTGGCACCCAGGGCCAGCAGTGCGGCAGCCGCAATGGAGAGGATGGTGCCGGGTCGCCGCCGGGCCGGTCGGTTGCCGCGAAACACGGCCGCCCACGCCAGCCAGCCGCCGAGTGTTGCCATCGTGATCCGCACGACGGTCAGGATCGTGAGGTACAGCCGCCGCGGCAGGAAGAAGGACGGCAGGAAATGACGATCGAACCAGTGTTCGGTGGCGGCACATGCGCCAACGACCAGCAGCACGCCGAAGCAGGCCGCAGCGACCCGTCCATATCTGGGCCGCCCCCGATTGGACGATGCCTGTATGTCAGTCATCTGAGTGCCGCCGCACTTGCACACCCTATGCTAAGGTAACCGCCGCATGTCCTTTCTACCTGTTGCGCCAGTAGATTGGATGCTCCGCCCGATGCATCGCTGGGTGTGGAGCGACTTCGACCGACGCGTCCGCAAGCTGCTGACGTTTGCCGAGGTCGAGACCGACGGCGGACGCGACATTCTGCGCGCCGCCGAGTCGACCCCGGATCCGCTTCTGCGGCGGCTGTACCTCGAACACGCGATCGACGAACTGCGTCACGGCGACATGTTCAGACAGCGCGGCGCGGCCCTCCTGCGCATGCGCGGCGCGCACAACGGCGGTCTGTTCAATGGCAATCCCCTGCCTGGCGGTCACGGCCTCGAAGATTTGAGCATCGACGGCGAGCCCGATCGGCGGCTGCTCGCGTTCCTGCACGTGGCAGAGAAGGCTGCCGCAGGCCGGTTCGCGATCTACCGCCAGGTCGTGGACGATGACCCCTCGACGCGTGCGATCTTCGAGGAGATCCTGCGCGATGAGGTGTTCCACATGAACTACACCTACACGCAGCTGACACGCGTCTCGCCCCAGTCGTACCGGTGGCAGGTCTGGAGGGCGCGCGCCAGCCGGCTCTGGAAGCGCTATCTCGGGATCGCGACGGCTCTCGCCAATGTCATCGGCTCCGTCGTGCTCACGATCGTGTATTTCACCGTACTGCCGCCGTTTGCGTGGCTGGCCAGGCGCGCAGCCGCTCGCGAGCCGATCGGCTGGGCACGGATCACCAGGGACACCGACGACACATCGAACAGCCAGTACTGACCCATGAAGATCCTCGGGATCTCCGCGCACTACCACGACTCGGCGGCCGCGCTCCTGATCGACGGTGTGCCCATCGCAGCGGTGCAGGAAGAGCGTCTCTCGCGTCGGAAGAACGACGCCGGGTTCCCGCTGGCGGCCATCGAATGGTGCCTGGATCACGGCGGACTCCAGACCGCCGACCTCGACGCCGTCGTCTTCTACGAACGCAGCATGCTGAAGTTCGAGCGGATCCTCACATGCGCGCTGCGGTCGTTTCCCCGGTCGTGGAAATCGTTTCCACACGCGATCAAGAACTCGCTCGGTGAGAAGGTCTGGGTGCGCGGCATCATCGCGTCGTACCTCGATGTTCCGCGCAACAAGATCCTCTTCACGGGACACCATGCCTCACACGCAGCCGCCGCGTTCCTGACCGCGCCGACGGATCGCGCGGCCATCCTGACAGCGGATGGCGTCGGGGAATGGGCGACGCTGACGACCGGCCATGGGGAGCGGCGAGCGGACGGGTCCACCGCGATCACGCTGCAGCGCGAGATCCGCTTCCCGCACTCGCTCGGCATGCTGTATTCGACCTTCACCGCGTACCTCGGTTTCTCGGTGAACGAGGACGAGTACAAGGTGATGGGCCTGGCCGCGTACGGACGGCCGACATTCGCCGCGCAGGTTCGCAAACTGATTCACCGCACGCCCGACGGCGCCTTCACGCTGGCGCCGGAGTATTTCGAGTATCAGAGCTCGGCGAGTCGATCGTATTCGTCACGGTTCGTCGATCTCTTCGGGCGGCCGCGCGGCCCGTACGAACCCATCGACTTCGAGACCGAAGACGGACAACGCTTCGCCGACTGCGCTGCCAGCGTTCAACACGTGCTCGAGGAGACACTGGTCGACATCGCGCATACGCTGCATCACGAGACCGGCCTCCCGGATCTGTGCTTCGGCGGAGGTGTGGCGCTGAACGGCGTGGCGAACGCCCGCATCCTCGCTGAATCGGGCTTCGAGCGCATGTTCGTGCCCTCTGCGCCCGGAGACGCGGGCTGCGCGCTCGGTGCGGCGCTGTACGCGGACCGGATCCACTTCAAGAATCCCGACCGGCCGGTGCCCGACCATCCCTTCTGGGGTCCGGCGGTCGATGCGGGCGAGCTCGCGCGGGCCGCGAGAGAGGATGGTCAGGTCGTCGAGGAGCTGGATCAATCCGCGCTCGTCGAACGGATTGCCGACGAACTGGCCGCCGGCCGTATCGTCGGATGGATGGACGGCGCATCCGAGTTCGGTCCGCGTGCGCTCGGCCATCGCAGCATCCTGGCCGCACCACACTCGCGCGAGATACGCGACCGCCTCAATCGCGACATCAAATATCGCGAGGAGTTCAGGCCCTTCGCACCGGTCGTCCCGGTCGAAGACGTCGAGCGCTACTTCGAGCTGCCGCGCGGCGGTACGCGGCTCGCGCGCTTCATGTCGGGCGTCTTCCCCGTCCGGGGAGAATGGCAGGAGCGACTCGCCGGCGTCACGCACGTCGACGGCTCGGCGCGCGTGCAGGCGCTCGATCCGCAGATGGCACCGCCCTTGTACGCCCTGCTCAAAGCGTACGAGCGCCGCAGCGGGACGTCGGTGCTGCTCAATACGTCGTTCAACGTAGCCGGAGAGCCCATCGTCAATCGGGCCCTCGAAGGCTATTCCACGTTCCGCCGATGCGGCATCGACGCGCTCGTCGCGGGATCGACGCTGGTGACCAAACCGGCCGTTCCACCTGCGGCCGCGCGTACGGAAGGTGCCGCGTGATCACCAGGCGCGGCAACATGCGCCGCAGGCTGATCCTGTTCTCCACCGCGGCCGGATCGATCCGCGAGCTTGCCTCAGGCATGTGGCGCAGTGATTCCGGCAAGCGGTGGCTCGTGCCGCTGGCTGTCTTCCTGTGCGTGCTCGGATCGGTGCTGATTCTCGCGGCGACCGTCGAGGCCCTGGCGCCCTTCATCTACGCCATTTTTTGAGAATGGACACGTTCCGGCCGTTGCTCGCCTGCCCATCGTGCGGTGGCAGCCTGGCGGACGACTGGTCGTGTACGGGTTGCGGTCTTCGCTTTACGGCGCCCGGCGGGATTCCCGATCTGCGCCTGCCAGGCGACCGCAGAACGGAAGTCGTGCGCCGCTTCTACGATTGCGCCCCCTTTCCGGGCTACCCGCCGCGCGACAGCCTGCAGGCGCTTCGACTGCGCGCACACCGCAACGTCTTTGCGCGCCTTCTCGATCGCGCCATTCCGTACGATGCGCGCATCGTCGACGTCGGATGCGGGACCGGTCAGATGTCCGTATATCTCGCGCGCGGAGACCGGATCGTCGTCGGCGCCGATTTGCCCCGCGCGTCGCTGCAGCTGGGCGCCGCGGCCGCGGCACGATTCGGGCTGCATCGCGTGCAGTTCGTCGAAACGGATCTGCAACAGCCCGGACTGAAGGCCCATGCGTTCGACGTCGTCTACTCATCGGGTGTGCTGCACCACACGCCAGACCCGAAGGCGTCCTTCGGGCGGCTCGCGCAGCTGGCGCGTCCAGGCGGGACCATCCTGGTCGGGGTGTACAACACTTTCGCGCGCATTCCGTCGCGGCTTCGGCGCGTCGCGGCACGCGTGCTCGGACGCGAGCATGTGCCGTTCGATCCTGTGCTGCGCGATCGAGCGGGCGATCCGGCCCGCCGCGAGGCGTGGCTGCGGG
>JBKPMA010000460.1:0-4865 GCA_046731935.1 Acidobacteriota bacterium | reverse complement strand
CCTGAGTATGGAACGAGCATTTCACGAGGCAACACTCTCGAGGCCTCTCCCACGTCACTCGCCAGGATGTACTTACCGCTCGCCATGTAGAGCGGCAACTTGCCAGTCGTCCGCACCTGGCCGACCAGATCGTTTGACTGCGTAGACAAACAGACGTCCGAGGCGGCCAGATAGTCCGGGAGCGTCGCCAACGGCTGCCTGCCCGCGAAATGCAGGCGGTCAGCCACCCCGCGCGACTCGGCCAGCGACCGGATGCGCTCGATCCCGGTCCCGTCGCCGATCACGACGCCGCGCACCGGGAGATCCGTCAGCTGCGCCAGCAAATCCACCAGGTCCCACCCGTACGCCATCTTCAGCCGCGGGTTCCAAACCGACGAGCCAAGGATGGTCACGGTGAACGTCTGCGGCCATCGAAGCGCTGCCCGGGCGGAATTCCGGTCCCGGGGCGCAAATACCTTTGTATCAACCCCATCCGGGATGACGGAGGCGGTGATGCCCCGGTCGGCCATCCAGGCGCGGTGTGCGGAGCCGCGAACGACCACATGCGCTGCCGCCGCCAGCCCGGCCCGTTCGAGCCCGGCAGTTGCGGCCACACCAACTGGTCCCCGCGTCCCGCCCTGGCGCGCCAGGGCCGTAATGGCGTCCCCCGTATCGATTACGAACGGCACGCCCGTCCGGATCTTGTGCCACATGGCGGCGGCCACCCCGCTCACCGCCAGATCGAATACGTAGACAATATCGGGTCGCTCGCGTGTCAGCGCCAGTTGCATGACGCGCCTGGACGCGAGTTTGCCCCCCTCACGCCGCGTCACCGTGACGATCCAGTCGCGATCGAGCCGTCGGGCGAACGCCTCCGCCCGATCGCTCATCGCACTGCCCGTGGCACCGTTGACCAGGAACGCTACGCGGCGGCGCCGGCAGTCGTCCTGCCGATCACCTGCTCGTATACGTTCATCGTCTGGGCCGCTACGTGGTCCCATGTCAGGCTGGCCGCCTTCCGGGCCGCGGCCTGGCCGATCTGGAGACGGCCTGATTCATCGTCAGCAAGGCCTTCGATCGTTCGAGCGAGGACGGCCGTATCGTCGGGATCCGCCAGGATCAGCCCATCGATGCCATTGTCGATGACGTCGGCGGCTCCGGCGCGATCCGTCGTCACGACGGGGACGCCGCACGCCATGGCTTCGGTGATGACCATTCCGAACGCGTCGTACGGCGTCGGCAGCACGAACGCGTCTGCCGCCGCATAGGCGTGCTCGATATCGCGCGTCAGTCCGCTCGCCATCACGCGATTGGCGCAACCCAGTTGCGCCGCGCGCGACAGGATCTCCGAGGGATCGGACCGGCTGACGAGCAGCACCGTCACATACGGGATGCGCGACGCCGCTTCTACCAGCCGGTGGGCACCTTTCCGGAGATCGCCCACGAACAGCGCGACGAAGGTCGGATCCGCCACCCCGTAGGCGAGGCGGGCCGCCTGCCGCAGTGCCGCCGTGCGCTCGGGATTGAATTGGGCGGGATCGACGCCATGCGGAATCACGTCAATCGCGCCGGTTCGCCGGTAACACTGGACCAGGTCCTGCGCGACAACGCGCGAAACGGCAATGGCCCGCATGTCGGAGCGCGCGAACAGCCGCCGCTCGAGCGGCACCACAGCGGCGGCAAAGAAACGATCTTTGTAACTCACGCGCCCGTCAGGGTCTCTCCGGGCTTCGAGCCAACGCGCATTGCAGATGTGCGCCGTGACGACGTTCGCGGGCGCGCCGCTGATCCCCTGGGCATGCACGATGTCGAGCGGCACGTCGCTACCCGGACGCGACGCGGCAAAACTGAGAATCGTCGTCAGTGCGGTTCGCCGGACCGCCCGAACAGCATGTGCGCGAGCGCCAGACGGAAGCGGCTCACCAAACGTGTTGGCGAATACATGAACCTCGTGGTCACGCGCGAACCGCCGCGCCAGCTCGACGACGTAGCGGCTGTGCCCGCCCGTCCGCTCGAAATCATGCGTGATCAGGCCGATGCGCACGCGGACACCGTCGGATCCGATCCCAGGACCTGTGAAAAGAGCGTGAGGAGCCCGTCGACGTGGGTCTCGAGCGTGTATCGGGACGCGAGGCGATGAGCGCCCATCCGCATGACGGCGTACCGCGCTTCGTCGAGCAGACAGTCTGCCGCAGCCCGTGCCAGGTTCTCGGCCATCGGAGGATCGGCCGGCGCCACTCGGCCGTTGATGCCGTCCTCGAGCCATTGTCTGACGCCGCCGAGATCGAACGCAACGGCCGGCAGACCGAAACGGCCCGCCTCGACACCGACGAGTCCAAAAGGCTCGGCCCAGATGCTTGGCACGAGCAGCAGGTCGGCATCTGTGAAGACGAGGTCGCGCGCGTCCGGCGCAAGCCAGCCGGTAAATTCGACCGTCAGCCGCGCGGCGCGACGGCAACGGTCCGCCGCGTGCTGCGCCAGGCGATCTTTCTCTCGGCCATCGCCCACAACGGTAAGCGTCACTGGACGATCGAGGCGGTCCACGAGATCGGCGGCTGCGTCGATTGCTACGTGAACGCCCTTCACGCGTTCGAGCCGCGAAACCGCGACCAGTCGTACAGACGGACCTGCTGTCTTGGCGGACGGAGCGCCGGCGGGAGCGTTGGACGATCCGTACGCGACCGTCACGACACGGTCCGCCGCAATCCCCTGCCGGACGAATTCGCTCCGCATGTGATCCGACAGCGTGAGTACCGCCGCGCAGCTGCGGGCCACGGCCAACCGTTTGGACGCGAGCGCGTAGAGCGACAGCATCGTGACAGGACTACGGCCGCCGCACTGCCGAGGGAAGTACGCCAGCAGACATCCGGGGCCAAACGTCCGGGTGCACGGTTGCACGTGTGGCCGCTGCCAGGTCTTGGTGCCGCTGACGCAGATCCCGTGATAGTTGTGCGCCACGAGGATCGCCGGCGCGGCATCGGCGAGCGCGGCCTCCCGCTCAGGGTTCTCCAACTCGTTCAGCAGGAGAATGTCAGGCTGCCATTCCCGCAGCTGGTCGCGCGCGCGGCTCGCGTCCGCATCGAGCGCGATGGCCTGGACCGACGCGGAGAAGTCGAGTCGAGGGCGGTCGTGTGGCGCCTCTGTTTCGTACCAGAGCGACACATCGTGTCCCCGCGCAGCCAGGGCGCCAGACACGCTTGCGACATACGCCTCGACTCCTCCGGCCTGCCGGATCGACCAGGCCGCGATAGCCACACGCATCAGGGCGCCGATCCTTCCGATGCGACGAGGCGCCGAATGGCGTGCCTCAAAGCGAAGCGCTCTTCGTAAAACCCACGGGCGCAAAGGCCGAGCCCAGCCCGACGGGTCGAATCGCCTGCGAGTGCCACGGCAGCATCGCCGAGGGAAGGCGGACGCGCGACATCGACGGCCACTACATTGTCCGTCGTCGTCCACCACGCCTCGCTCAGGGAACCGACGGTCGTGACGACCGCGCGGCCATGCGCGAGCGCGGCCATCAGCGTCGTGCGCCGCGCGGAGGCTCCATCGATGTAGGGCTGAATCATGATGTCGCACGCCTGGAGATACAGCGACGCGTCGCGATCGGAGAGCGCGCCGGCTGACGCGAGGCGGTCGCGGTTGCCGCGGATCCCGGAGCTGGCGACGTAGTCGTCGCTCCCGCGGCCGAAGCAGACGACCGTCATCTCAGCGGATCCGTCGAGCAGTCGGGCAATGGCGGTGTCGAGCAGAGGGCGTGTTTCGCGGCTGAACGTACCGAAGTGTCCTGCCAGCACCTGCGTCCCCGGCGCGAGCCGCGCCGACCGAACAGCCATGACGGCATCTCGATCGTCCACAACCGCGATACTCGACGGCACCGGTAGCCACTCAGGCGAGACCCCGTCAGGTGTGTAGCGAGCGATCCGATCCTGCCATGCGGGAATGGAGAGCCAGATACGGGACGCGCCAGCCAACAGCGTCTTGATCATCCAGCGATGGACGAGCGCCGCCGCGCGCTGACGCGGCCCGTGCTCGAAGGGCAGGAATGGCTCGTGCACCATCACCTGCAGCGTGTCGCCGCGCGCCGCACGCCGTTTCAGCCAGCGGCAGAACGCGATGTTGATCGATCGCGCGCCGAAGGCGTGGGGGACCCACTGCACGAACAGCCGCCGCGGGGCCGCAAATCGCTCCAATTCGCGATCGACGTCGTGCATCCCTTTGCGCGTCCACCCGCCAGCGACTCCGTGGATGGTGACCTTCGACGGCGGAGCCGCAGCTGCCGGTGCCGGACACCACACGTGCACGTCGCGTCCGGCGTCGGCCAACCCGTCAGCAATCTCTCGTGAGAATGCCGCGACGCCGCCCACGGCCGGCGGGTACTCGCCCGTGATGAGATGCCAGCGTTTCGAATCAGGGAACACGAATTGCCGTCACGCGGAGCACGTCACCCGATGAGGGTGACAGGGAGCCGAATGCGATCGCGCACACTTCGCGTGTTGCCCGCACGATGTCACCCTGCCGGAGACGACCCAGCCAGGCTCCGAGCTGATGCCAGCGGCTGGTGCTGTATGCGAGCGATGGCTTGAAGCCGCATCGCTCGAGCAGCTCCACCAGCGTCGCACGGTCGAAGAACCAGAAATGGAGCGGAAACGACAAATGCATCCAGTGCCGCCCCTGCACGGCGAGTCCAGTCGCGTTGCCGTTGGGCACCGCGACGTGCAACTCGGCGCCGGGCCGAAGCAGCGCGTGTATGGTCCTCAAGGTCTTGGCGGGATCGGGCACGTGTTCGAGGCTGTGGCACAACACGCCGATGCCGAACGACTCGGAGTCCGCGGCGAGTGTCTCCACCGTACCCGCGTGAATGGAAACTCCGAGTGCCGCTCCCGCTT
>JBKPMA010000459.1:0-5431 GCA_046731935.1 Acidobacteriota bacterium | reverse complement strand
AACCCTCCGCGCGTATAGAACGCGTTCAGATCCACGCCATCGTCGAGAACCACCGGCAATACCTTGCCGATCTGCCAAGAAATCGGGCCATCGACGACGCTGCCCCAGAAATCTGCCGTGCGTCGCAGCGCTGCGGCCGCCGCGTAGTAGCGGAAGGGCGCAGAGCCCGTGGGATACAGCGACGCCGGTGGTGCGGTTCCCGCAATCCGGCTCGGGAGCGGCTGCGCCGAGAGATTCGGTACGGGCGCGGTGATGGTCGCGGGACTCGGCTGCGACGGATCGCCGGGATCGTCCTCCCATGTCGCGATCTCCGTTGCCTGCTTGGCCCTTGCACTTGGACCGGTTGCTGTCTTCGGTCGGGTTGCTGTCTTGCGTCCGGTTGCTGTCTTGCGGCGTGTCGTTGTCTTCTGACGGGTCGTCGTTGCCGCGCGCGGCCGCGTGGTCGTTCTGGCCATCGTGGACCTCCCCCTTCTAGTGATGCCGTCCTGGTCCCCCGTTGCATCGACGTTGGATCGCCCGGAAGGCTACTGCCAGTTGCGTGAACGGGACGTAACCAATCATGCGTTCGTGCACGGATTCTGCGCGGGCCTCGTCTGCACCTCATGCGTGCGGTAACATCCAAGGCGTGGACTTCGTGATCGAGATCGTGAAAGTCACGCTCGTGCCGGGATCGATCTCGTTTCTCATGACTGGCGTCGCGGTGGGTGCGGTGCTGCTGTTCATCCCCAAGCTCCACCGTGTGGGCCGGTGGTGGCTCGCGGCACTGGCAGCCGCGTACGTGCTCATGGCGACGCCGCTCGGAGCCGCGGTGTTGCAGCGGGGTCTCGGTCCGGTGTATCCGGCCGTGCACACTCCCGCGGATGCGGGCGGTGCGCGGACGATTGTGGTCCTTGGAAACGGCGTGATCACCTACGCCGAAGGCGGGCGCGTCGTCGGGCTCCCCACTCGTCAGACGGCGTGGACGGTGCTCGAGGGGGCTCGCGTGTATCGCCTGCTCGACGGTGCCACGGTGATTGCGTCAGGAGGCATCGTCATGCCTGGCATTCAGCTCGAGCCGGAAGCCGAGATCATGGCGCAGGAGCTGGAGCACCTGGGCGTGCCGCGCGATCACATCGTGCTCGACACGCTTTCAGTGAACACGCACGAGCAGTCGCTCAGGATGGAGGCGCTGGTCGGTCACGGCAAACGGATGGTGCTCGTCACGACGCCGATACACATGCCACGCGCCGTGGCACTGTTTCGAGCCCGCGGACTCGACGTGGTTCCCTCGCCGTCTGCGCTCGCGTTCCGCCCACACGACCTGCCGAAACTGCTGTGGCTTGCCCCGAATCCCGACTCGCTCTGGGCGAGCCGTCTCGCGATGTACGAGTACATGGCCCTGGCGCACGGCTGGAGCCGAGGCTGGCTCTCGCTGGCCGACATCGGCCAATAGCCGGGCGACGCGCAGCGACCTACCGTTCGCCGACGGCTTCAGGTTCCTTCGTCTCGGCTGCCGGCGCGGGAACGACTCGCTCGATCTCGATCGAGCACTCCGACAGAAGCGCGGCGATCGCGCCAATCGCCGCCAGAACGGGCGCAAAGACCGTCCCGACCACACCGACCGTCAGCGGAAACTCGGCGACGATCGCGCCGTTCTGACGCACACGGATCCGGCGGACGTTGCCCTCGCGAATGATGTGGCGCACGCGATCCAGCAGCTGCCCGCTCTCGACCTTGATCGATTCCCAGACCGTCTGTTCGCTCATGCGTTCTCCCGTTGGGACTACCACTTAGTTGAAATTACGAGACACGGGCGCTCCGCGTTCAGCGCTGGGCGCATCTTGTCGTGTGGCGGAAGGCGGCGGCGCACACCACACATCGCGCCGCTAGATCTTGATGAACCAGTTATTGCGGTAGAGCACGTATGCGGCCAGGTAGTTCACGAGCACATACGCGATCGCATACAGCAGTGACGCGTTGATTGGCGACGCCAAGGGTGCGAACACGTGCTGATAGATGGGTTGCCGCAGGTGGAGCACGGAGAGGACGACATCCAGCATCTCCGACAGCATGTAAATCGCGATCGAGTTCATCCCGAGGATTACGAGCGGGCGGACGGGCTTCTGCCAGCCCACATCATCGACGAGCCACGCGAACCCAGCGAGCAGCACGAAGTCGAGACCAGCCATGAAGATCGCAAATGAGCTGGTCCAGAGTTTCTTGTTGATGGGGAGCCACTGGTTGCAGACAGTCGCGAGCAGGAGCAGCGCGGCCCCGATGCCCGCCATCATGAGGAGACGGTCGCGGAGCGGACGGCGGAGCGCGATCAAATCACCGGCGAGGAGCCCGAAGATCCACGTACCGATCGCCGGGATCGTACTCACGATGCCCTCTGGATCCCACGTCTTGGTCCACTCGTAGTTGTGAGCGCCCAGCACCACGCGGTCTACGTAGTGCGCGAGGTTGCCTTCCACGTCCAGATGACCGGCGCCGAATCCAGGTACGGGCACCAGCATCATCAGCGCCCAATAGCTCGCCAGGAGCCCGAGCAGCCAGATGACACGTCCGCGCACACTCGTTGTGAGGTAGATAGCGGCGCCCGCCAGGCCGCAAATCGCGAACCGCTGCAGGACGCCCATCAAGCGGATCGTGGACAGGTCGTACGTCGGAAACCCGTACAGAAGCAGCCCGAGGCCATAGAGGATCAACGAGCGCTTGAGCGTCTGCCGGAACAACTGACCCCGGCTCGCTCCGGCCGCCAGACGCTTCGCAAACGAGAGCGTCATCGACAGGCCCGCGATCCACATGAACGACGGGAACACCACGTCGGTCGGCGTCCAACCATCCCACTCGGCGTGTCGCAGGGGGGCGTAGACGTGCTGTCCGTCACCCGCCGTATTGACCAGCACCATCAGCGCGATCGTGGCACCACGGAACGCGTCGAGTGAGACGAGGCGTCCTGCGGGAATGGCGGGTCGTTCGGTTGCCGGTTGCATCGGGCGCCATCATACGCCGGGACCTGCTCGCAGCTGAGTCCGAGGGCGACCGGCCTGTGGCTTTGCGCCCGGCGTTGGGCGGTCGGGAGCTCGAACGCGGGCGGCTGGCTGCGACGGTTTCTGGGCAAACCGCGGATTTTCTCTGGCGTGGATGACTCAAGTCCGCGCTAAGATGCCCTAATCCGTCCAGCACCAATGGCTCCCGGCCCGCTGGACGCTTGTGCCTCCCGCGACAGGAGCGTTGATGGATTCCCAGGATTCGGGATCCCGTACGACCGCCACGCGCGCGTTTCCGAACAGCCGTGCCCGGCTCGAGGAGCTGAAAGCGCGTTGTCAGGCCCATCACGAACATCTGGTGTCGCTTGCGTCCTACAGCGAGGCGCTCGTTGACGCCTGCCGTGAGGAGGCAAACGTCGAGGCGCGCACCATTGTCATGAACGCGCGCGAGCGCGCCGATGCCCTGGTGGCCGAAAGCCGAGAGCGGGCCGACGAAATGCTGGCAGCGGCCCGGCAGGAAGCCGACGGCGTTCGCGCCGAGGCCAAGCGCCTGTCGGCCGCCATCTCTGTCGCCGCACGTGAACAGGCCGACGCCACGCTGACCGAGGCGAAGGCCGAGGCCGAGCGCCTCGTCGCCGACGCGCGTACGCGGGCCGACTCCATCCTCTCGGCGGCGGCACCTCTGGTGACGGCGTTTCCGTCACTCACAGCAGCCGAACCGAAACCTGTTGCGCCATCAGCACCAGTCAGCGAGACGATGACGGCGGGGCCCGCGCCCTCTCCGTTCATCGGTGAACCTGAATTGCCGGCCATTCCAGAAACGATCACGTTCTTGCCCGACATGGGGTACGAGCGGACGCTGGAAGGGTCGGAGCATGACGAGGCGCACGGGCCGTTCGCACCCATGTCGCTCCTCGAACAGCATCAAAACGCGCCTGAGCGCCTCGACGATGGCGCCGTCAATCGTCCGGAGCGTCGAAGCAAGGGCGGCTTGCTGGCTGCGGTGGGCACGGCGGTCCTGCTGGTCGGCGGCGCAGCGGCGTTTTATGTCAGCTGGCCCACTCGGCGCAGTGCTGTCTCCGACGTACGCAGCGCCAGCGACGAGGTCGCACCCGCGCCAATCGATCGCACCACGACGACACCGTCGACGGCACCCGCCGCGACCGGATCCGCTGCGTCCGTCACCCCAGCGGCGGCAACGGCGCCGCCTGCTTCGGCCCCGGCACCTGCGACGTCCCCGTCGGTTTCGGTCACGGTCTCCGCGCGCCGACGCGCCTGGGTGCGGCTCGGCATCGACGGCCGTTCTGGCGAATCCGGTTTTCTGCAGCCGGGTGACAAGCGAGTGCTGACGGGGTCGCGTGAGGTGAACATTCACTCAGGCGATGCTGGGGCGCTGCTCGTGTCTGTAAACGGGGCGCCCGCAGCGCCATTCGGAAAAGACGGCGCCGTCGTCACACGGCGCCTGACCGTTTCGGGCGGCGACGCGGCCCCCTCGGCTGCGCCAGCGCCAGTGGCGACGGGCGGCGCGGTCGTTCCGGCTCCATCCGGCGGCGTCACGGACGTCGATCGAAATCCTCGCACCACATCACCACCGAGCAGCGCGGTGACCCCCGCTGGCCCGGCGCAAATCACCAAGCCGGCGGCCACAACAGCCGCAGTGCCGCCCCCCGCGCCGTCGTCGCCTCGTCTGGCCGACGCCGCCACCGGATCCGACACGGTGCAGCCCGTGCGTCCAGCGGTACGCGACAGTGCGGCGCCGCCAGTACCCACCGCGACGCGGACCGACCCTGGTGTCGCAGACGCGTCGGCGCCCAAGCTGACACGCGCCGATCTGCTTCAGGCCGAACACGCCTGGTTCGACGCGCACTATCGCAGCGACCATTCCGCCATGAGCCGCGTCGCAGCCCGCGAATTCGATCTCAAGGACGACCGGACAGCACGTCCCCCCGCTGGCCTTGCCTCCATGGAGCGGGTGGTGCGCAATCTCGCCGTCGACATCTGGGGAGGGGGCGCGGTGATTACCGGTCAGATGAGCGAGCGGCCGAAGGGCGCATCCGGAACGGGTGCCGTGGAATCGTCGTTCGTCGAAACGTGGATTCAGCGCGATGGCCGCTGGCAGATGCTCGGCTTGAGACTGCTGCCCCCACAACCGACGCCCCGCTAGTCGCCTGCCGCGCGATTCCACGACCGGCTGAGGAATCTTTCGCGGGCGTCCGGCATTCTGCTCGCATCACGCCAGCGTTTCTGCCGCCAGACCGACAGTTCGGGAGGTCAGCCTTTTGCTTGCTTCTCGTTCTGTGGGCGACCGCTCACCGGGCGGGCTGTCTAAGACCGACTGGCACTCCCCGCCGTGACGCGTCGCGACAGTGGGGTGTTCATGCCTCTTCCTTTCCGCGTCATATCCGTATCCGGGGTGCTGCTTGTCGCAGTGCTCGTCGTCAGCGCTCCAGTCTCTGCGC
>JBKPMA010000458.1:0-5081 GCA_046731935.1 Acidobacteriota bacterium | reverse complement strand
CGACACATTGTCCTTTCGCCCCGCAACGATATGTGAACTGGCGGTTCTTCTGGGATTACTCGGGCGGAAACGTGTTCGAGAACATGGTTCACCAGGTGGGGTATTGGCACAAGGTGCTGGGCCTGACGATTCCAGAGGCCGTCACGATGACCGGTGGCAACTATCTGTCCCCGAAGATGCAACCGCCCGACGTGATGGACGTCACCATGGACCACGGGTCCGAGAAGATCCTGTTCACCTGGAACTCGATGTTCTCGAACAACTACTTCGGCGAAGGGCACGATCTCCTGCTCGGCACCAAAGGCACGATCATCCACGACGAGACCGACAAGCCGCACTACATTCCGCAGGCGAAAGGCGCCAAGTTGTCGGAGGCGAACACCGGATCGACCGGCGGGTACGCAGAGGCCACTGACACGCACATGCAGAACTTCTTCGACTGCGTGCGCAGCCGCAAGACGCCGAACTGCCCGTTCGAGATCGGCTTCAGGAGCGCGATCGCCTGTCAGATGGCCGTGCGTTCGTACCGCGAGGGACGGACCGTCACGTGGGACGAACAGAAGGAAGACATTGTCTGACGCATGAACGGCGTCGGTTCAATCGTTCAACCGGTTCAGGACCGCTACTCACTTCGGAGCGCGCTCGCCGGATCCGCCCGCGCCGCCCGAAGCGCGGGAGCCGCAGAGGCTGCGAGCGCGGCGGCTCCAAGCACGCCGGCGACGGCGACGAATGTCGTGGCGTCCAGTGGCGTGACGCCGAACAGCAGCGACTGGAGAAAGCGCGTCAGGGCACACGCGCCGGCCAGGCCTACCATCACCCCGATCCCGGCCATCCGAAGCCCGTCGCCCAACACCAGGCGCACGATGTCGATCTGGCGTGCACCGAGCGCCATCCGAAGCCCGAGCTCGCGGGTGCGCTGTTGAACGGAAAACGCCAGAACGCCCGCGACCCCCACCGTAGCCACCAGCAGGGCGAGCACGGCAAATACGCTGACCAGTTCCGCGCGGAAGCGCGGCTGCGCCGTTGCCTCGGCCGCTACTTCGTCCATCGTGCGCACCTGGCCGACGGCCTGATTCCTGTCCGCACGCGCCACCGCCGCCTTGACGGCATTGATCTGCGCGGCGGGTGAGCCAGCCGTCCGGACCACGAGGCTCGACCAGTACCAGGCATTTTGACGGAGCGGCACATAGACCACGATGGCGCTCCCATCGTCGGCGGGGGTTTCCTTCACCGTGTGCGCAACGCCGACGATCTGCCGTGTCACGGGTTTTGGCCCCTCGGGCGACATCGCATCCACGCGGAGCTGCAGGCGAAGCGGATCGCGCCCGCGCGCGTACCGACGGACGAACGCTTCGTTCACGATGCAGACCGGTGCACCCGTCGCCGTGTCGGAGGCGCCGAACGCCCGCCCGCGCACGATTGGAATACCAAGCGTCTCGAAGAAGCGCTCGCCGGTAATCTGATAATGCGCGGCTGGCAGGTTCGCCGCATCGACTGGTGGGTCGCCAACAACGGAGAAGCCCTGACCGATGTCCCATCCGTCGAGGGGGAGGCTTCCTCCGAACGAGGCACTCATCACTCCGGGCGTCGATTCGATCTCACGCACAGCCGTATCGAAGAATCCGATCCGCTGCGCTTCGGCAGGGTACCGGTTCACCGGCAGTACCACGGTCATCGTCAGCACGTCTTTGTTGCGATACCCGGGATCGACCTGATTCAGCGACATGAGCGAGCGGACCAGGAGTCCCGCGCCAGCCAGCAGCACGACCGCCACCGCGATTTCGACGATCGCAAGAGCGGAGCGGACCTTGCCCGTGCGGCCGGTCGTCGTGCGCGTTCCGCTTGCAGCGGCGGCGGTGAGCGGGATGTCCGCGGCATGCCACGCCGGCGCCAGTCCCGCGAGAATGCCGGCCGCCACCGTGATCGCGGCAGCGAAGAGCGTCACGCGCCAGTCGAGTGACAGCGCGATGCCGTCGGGCAGCGTGCCCGGCGGCAACAACGTGGGAGCCGATCGCAGCGCGACCGCTCCCAGTGCGAGTCCGGCCGCTCCGCCGACCCCGGCGAGTAGCAGACTCTCCGTGAGCAGCTGCCGCAAGAGCTGTCGCCGGCTGGCACCGAGGGCGGCTCGAACGGCGAGTTCCCGTGTGCGGCTCACACCTCGCGCGAGCAGGAGGTTCGCCACGTTTGCACACGCCATGAGCAGGACGAACCCCACGACACCTGCCAGTACCAGCGATGTCGTTTTCAGATCGCTGCCGACGAGCGCCTTGTGCAAGGGCTCGATCGTGACGCCCCAGCCCTTGTTGGTGGAGGGCGAGATGCGGGCGATGCCGGCGGCGATCGTGGCCATGTCGGCCCGTGCCTGTTCGATGGAGATGCCGGACTTCAGCCGGCCGAGCACCTGCAGGTAATGCATCTGACGCTGTTCCGCGCCGCGCTCGGGCTTGAACACGAGCCACATGTCGCTCTTGAACAGAATCTGAAAGCGTGCGGGCACGACGCCGATGACGGTGTATGGCTCGCCGTCGAGAGGGATGGTCCGACCGACAATGCCCGGATCCGCGCCGAATCGGCTCTCCCACAGCCGCTCGCTGAGAACGACGACGCGTGCGTTGGCGCGTCCGTCGTCTTTCAGGAAAGTCCGCCCGGCGACGGGGCGCACCCCGAGCACATCGAAGAACGCCGTCGTGACCGCTTGGCCCTGAATGCGCTCGGGGATGCCATCTCTCGTGGACAGCGTCTTGAACGCGCCCGAGACGGCCGCCATCGTCGAGAACGTGCGATTCTGCTCGCTCCAATCGACGAAATTGAGTGGTGCGACGCGGTTGTACGCGTAGTCGGGCGCCGCTTCCGACAGCATCACCAGATGCGCCGGATCCCGGAAGGGAAGCGGCCGCAGCAGCGCTGCGTCGAGCAGGCTGAAGATCGTGCTCGTGGCGCCAATGCCCAGCGCGAGCACCAGCGTGGCGAGCAGGGTGAATCCGGGCGCCGCGGCGAGCAGCCGGGCGGCATGACGGAGGTCGCGCCAGACAGTCATGGCCCGTTAGACGAAATCCTGCCCACTCGGGTTAGGAACATCCGTCCCTTCGTCCCCAGGAAGTCGGCTGTCCGGCGCCGCGCCCGGTCAGCGGGTGAACACGGCCAGGTATTCAGCGACGGCCAGACGGCCCGTGGTCGGCCAGATTCTGGAAAGAATCCGCCGCATGCGGGTGTCACCAACCATGCGCCGCAACACGCGTTCTCCACCGAGACGAAGCGGGATGAACTGCGCCGCCGGACCAACCAGGCGCCTGACTTCCGAGAGCCGCGGGAAGTGCGACAGATACTCGCTCAGCGATGGCATGGGCCGCTGTCTCAGGTACGCGAGGAGGTGGAACGGCCTGCCGTAGAACTCGATCGCGACTGTGGCACCCGGCCGGGCGACGCGCTGAAACTCGCGCACGACGGCCTCTTTGTCCTGAAAGAGGTGGATGAACCGTGTCGCGTATACGAAGTCGAACGTCTCGTCGGCGAAGGGCAATTGCAGCGCGGATCCACGGACGAGGTCTGCGCGTGCGCCGTTGGCCCTGATGTTTGCCGATGCCGTTCGAAGCATCGCGGGCGATTCATCCAGGCCCACGAGCTCCACGCCGCCAGCCTGACCGAGATGCGACAGTGACAATCCGGGACCGCACCCGACTTCCAGGACGCGCTTGGGCTGCTGCGGCCGCGTGTCGTCGAGCAGCGCCCGTAACGTGTCGCCTCTGACGCGCAGGTAGGCCTCACGATGAGAGGGCGCGTACGTGACCTTCTGATAGGGTGCTCCGTAGGGGACTTCTGTAGGCATGTTCTCCTGTCTATCGCGCCTGCCGCGCCACTCGCGGGGGTTCCTCGATGGGCACGGGCGCGCTGCCGGTGTGGGCGTTCACGAAATCGGTTGCGAGGCGGATCAGGTGGTCCTGTGCGCCTCGAGGACGAAACGCGTGGCCTGCTTCATCGACCACAACGTGCTGCACGAGGCCGGCGAGATCGCCATTGAGGAGCGCCGCCGGCACGTGCTGCTCGAAATACGCGAGCCCGTTGTCGCCGCGGCTGAATACGAACAAGCCTGCGATCCCGCGGCGGGCGATGATCGCCAGATCGTTCGCGAGGCCATCGGGCATCGTCTGTGGCATCGCGACGCTCACGCGGACGGCCACCCGTCGCGCCAGCGCCCGCGCGACGACGCGCGTGAAGGTGGAGTATGAGGCGCGGCCGCGCAGCGCCTTGATCCACTTCGCGGGGTCGCGCAGCGACTGCTGATACTGACCGAGCGTGCGGCCGTCTTTCAGCCACTGTTTGTCGGATTCGCGCAGATAGAGGGGCGCGTTGATCGAGACGAATGCGTCCAGCGGCAGGCCGCGCCGGGCAGACTGAAACGCCAGCCACCCTCCCGAGCAGAGGCCGACAGCGATGACGTTCCTCCCAGGCGCCTCGCGCCTGATGAAGTCGATCGCCTCACGGGCATCCTGCACCATGTGCTCGGTCTCGTTGTAGGCTCTTTCGTTGCCAGGCGGGGGAACGCTGTCACCGATTCCGCCCAGATCGAAGCGGAGCACCACGTGCCCGTGCGACGCCCAGTCGCGGGCCAGGGGCACGTACAGCCGGTGCGGTCCGACGTGATGCCCGGCGCCCGTGTTGAAAAGGATGACCGCCGCGCCGTTCGGATGCCCGTGCTGCGGCCGCGCGAGCATTCCAAAGAGCCGATTGTCAGGTCCGAAGCGTACGGGATGCTCCGCAGCGCCGTGCATGACTGCCTGGCAGAACCGGGTCGTCCTCACGTGCGCGCGCGTTCGCGGCAGATCGCGGGGCGCGTTCTGCTGCGCTCCAAACCACGCCTCGATCGCGTCCACCATGGCAGCCGGCACTTTGGAGAGGTGTGGCGGCAGGAGCATGTCGGCCATGCCCTCTTCCTGCACACGGGTCACAGATGTTCCGAGCGCTTTCAGATGGGCCTCGGTTGCAGCGTCTGCCGTGCGATCGTTCCGGCCGATCAGCAGCACCTCTGGAGTCGGGCACTCGCGGACCGCCTCGTCGAGCGTCCAAAGGGACAAGGTCTCGAC
>JBKPMA010000457.1:0-4444 GCA_046731935.1 Acidobacteriota bacterium | reverse complement strand
GCTCGGCGTCGTGACGCCAATCGAGATGCGTGCGAACCTCGCGGCCGAGCCGCTCGTCGCCATCCTCGGCGCCACCACGTTGTCAGCGATCGCGACGCGCTTCGGCCTGGCTGGACGCATCATCGCGATCGTCCTTCTACTGGCCGTGATCCTGGATGGCCTCGTTCCGTATGCCAGGTGTCTGGGAATCTGATGCGACCCAAATAACCCGATCACCTTAGGCCTGCAGCGCCGCGCGACAGAACGCCACGCACTTCTTCACTTCTTCAACGGTATCGCCGCCCTTGTATTCGTATTCGATGCCCGCCGGGATCGCCCATCCCTGATCGCGAAGGAGCGTCAGGACGGGTTTGATCGGCGTGTCGCCCTGACCGAACGGCAGATTCTCGCCCTGATCCTTCTTCCGGTCCTTGAGGTGCAGCGTCACGATCTGCTCGTGATGCGCTTTGATGTACTGGACAGCGTCGAAATTCGCCGCCGTGAAGTGACCGATGTCGAGATTCACCCGGATCGCCGGCGACGCTTTCATCGCCTTCTGGAAATCATCGGGCGTGGCGAATTCGTTGGGATTGATGTTGGAGTGATTGTGTACGCCCACGAGCACGCCGCGTTTCTCGGCAACGGGTCCGATGCGGCCCACGGTCTGCTGGTTGGACGACGCCGTGATCGTCTTCACGCCCAGAGCGGATGCCTGGTCGAAGCCTTTCTGCACTTCCTCGTCGGTCCAGTCATCACGAAAGCTGATGTTGACGGCATACACACGGATCCCGGCGCTGTCGAGCTTGCTGCGAAGATCTTTGAAGTACGAGTCCGGCGTCTTCAGCCGCCAGGCGCGGAGCTCGTCGCGGCTGCTCGTTTTCGGCTCGAAGTGCCCCTGCCAGAGCTCGACGTCGCTGAGGCCACACGCCTTGAACCCCTCTACCATCTGCTCGAAGCCACGATCCCTGAAGCTGTAGCTCTGCGCGCCCACGACCACCTGATTCGCGGCGAACACGTCGCCTGCGCTGCGCGCGGCGGCGGCAGCCACCGCGAGTGAACCAAATGCTCGTTTCGTCCATTCCCGGCGGGTCATCTCGGACATCGTCAACTCCAACAGGGTACAGGCTGCAGGCTGCAGGCTAACAGGCTACGGGCTACAGGCTACGGGCTGCAGGCTGCAGGCTACGGTCTTCGGTCTAGCCGCCAGCATACGGCAACCGCTCGCCGGACCGGCAATGCAGATAAAATGCGCTCCATGCGTATGCGAATTCTCTGTGGCTCTGCGCTAGCGGCGGTGGCTGCGGCGCAGCTCGTGACAACCACGCGACTCGGCGCGCAGGCGGCGGCTGCTCCAGACGCGCCCGCGCCGTATACGGAAAGCATCCCCGACACCAAGATCACGTTCGACATGGTGCCGATTCCTGCCGGCAGCTTCACGATGGGCAGTCCTGACAGCGAAGCGAACCGTCAACCTGACGAAGGTCCGGCACATGTCGTCAAAGTCGACGGGTTCTACATGGGCAAGCTCGAAGTGACCTGGGACGAGTACGACCAATTCGGCTTCAAGCTCGACCTTCAGCGGAAGCGGAAGCTCGGGATCACGCTGCCGCAGGACGCCGCCGACGCCGTCACGCGTCCGACGCCGCCCTACGCCGATGAATCCTGGGGCTGGGGCAAAGAGAAGCAGCCCGTCATCGGCATCACCCACAACTCCGCGGTGAAATACTGCGAGTGGCTCTCGGCCCGCACGGGAAAGAAATACCGCCTGCCCACGGAGGCCGAGTGGGAGTATGCGGCGCGCGCCGGCACGAAGACCGCCTACAGCTTCGGCGACGATCCGGCGACGGCCGGTGACTACGCCTGGTTCCGGGCAAATTCCGAAGAACAGCCACACCTCGGCGGGAAGAAGAAGGCGAACGCCTGGGGGCTGTACGACATGCACGGCAATGTGGCGGAATGGGTCGGCGACCTCTACGCCGCCGACTTCTACGGCACGCCGGCCGCGACGGCCCCAAACCCCTACAACGATCCCGGGACAGCGCTCTATCCGCACAGCGTGCGCGGTGGATCGTGGGACGACGATCCGGCAAAGCTGCGCAGCGCGGCCCGTCGCGCATCGGACGTGAAGTGGAGCCGCCGGGATCCTCAGAATCCAAAAAGCATCTGGTGGCACACGGATGCCACGTTCGTGGGTTTCCGCGTCGTGCGCGAATTGGACAAAGCTGGCGCCAAATAGTAGGTTGTCAGACCGGACTTGGCGCCGGGAGCCAACCGACACCTCTCACTCCGACGGCATCTCTTTTTTGTTACGAGGCAGGTTATGACGAGCACCACGGATCCGAACGGCGCCGCGTCGAGACGGGACTTCATCCGCACGACGACTGCAGCCGTCGTTGGCAGCACGCTGGCCACTTCCATGAACCTGCCAGGTGCCTGGGCGGCAGGCTCTGACGAAATCAAGGTCGGTCTCATTGGCGCGGGCGGACGCGGTACGGGGGCCGTCGACAACGTGCTCACGGCCGCACAGGGCGTCCGGCTTCACGTGATCGGCGACTTGTTTCCCGATCGCCTGAAGGACAGCCTCGAGAACCTCTCGAAGCACGGTGACAAGGCCGCCGTCCCGGCCGAGCGGCAGTTCACGGGCTGGGACGCGTTCGAGAAGGTGATCGCGTCTGACGTCAACTACGTCATCCTCGCGACGCCTCCCGGCTTCCGCCCGACACACCTGAAGGCTGCCATTGCGGCCGGCAAGAACGTGTTCACGGAGAAACCGGTTTTCGTGGATTCGCACGGCTACAAGACCGTCCTCGAGGCGTTCGAGGAAGCGAACAAGAAAGGCCTCGGCGTCGTCGCGGGCACGCAGCGCCGCCATCACGCCGCCTACCTTGAAGCGATGAAGCGCGTTCAGGATGGAGCGATTGGCGACGTCGTCGCGGCCCGTGCGTACTGGAACCAGGGCGGCCT
Organism: Acidobacteriota bacterium; assembly: GCA_046731935.1. Classification (GTDB taxonomy): domain Bacteria; phylum Acidobacteriota; class Vicinamibacteria; order Vicinamibacterales; family JAENWD01; genus CAVUPP01. Next base: position 1,501 of record JBKPMA010000457.1, on the reverse strand, counting down.
GTGGAACAAGCCCCGCCAGCCGAACTGGACCGACATGGAGTACCAGATCCGCAACTGGCTCTATTACACCTGGCTCTCCGGCGATCACATCGTCGAACAGCACGTCCATAACCTGGACGTCGCGAATTGGGGCGTCGGCAGCGTGCCGGTCAAGGTCGTCGGCGTCGGCGGGCGTCAGGCACGCACGCAGCCGGAGTACGGACACATCTACGATCACTTCGGCCTCGACTACGAGTACGCGAACGGCGTGCACTTGATGAGCATGTGCCGTCAGCAGGCCGGCACGCCTGGCCTCGTGGCCGAAGCGCTCGTCGGCACCAAGGGCGTGCTCGAGACGCAGGACGGCGTGCGCTACGAGATCAAGGGACCGAGCGCCTGGAAGTGGGACACCAAGAAAGAGTTCACCAACCCGTACGTGCAGGAGCACACGGATCTCATCGCGAGCATCCGCGCAGGCAAGCCGCTGAACGAGCTGAAGCAGGTTGCCGGCAGCACGTTGACGGCGGTCGCGGGACGCACCGCGGCTTACACGGGCAAAGTCGTGACGTTCGAGCAGCTCGCGGCCACCGACGAGAGCCTCGCGCCTCAGAAGCTGACGTTCGGACCGATCGCGGTACCGCCGGTTGCCATTCCTGGCTCTGCCGAGACGATGTAGCAAGTCTGTGCGATCGAGCCGTCCGGCGCGCCTCGGCACCCGCGACCGGAGTCTCGATCGTTTCGCAGAAGCCGGACCTCCGGCGACTGCGGCTCTCCTCGTGCTGATGGTGGCGGCGCTGACCGGCGCCGCCACCCTTCATTCTCAGGCGCACGCCCTGCGCCGCTACGAGTTCGACAGTCAACACATGGGAACGACCTTCCGGGTCGTTCTCTACGCGCCCGACGACACGACCGCGTCGCGCGGACGCGATGGGGCATTTACTACCGTCGCCGATCTCGACAACCGCCTGACGGACTATCGCGATGACAGCGAACTAATGCGTGCGTGCGCGGAGGCGTGGCGTCGCCCGGTGGCGCTCAGTCCCGACGTCTTCGACGTGCTCGCGCGTGGTCAAGAATTCGCGGAACGTTCGGACGGCGCGTTCGACATGACAGTCGGCGCACTCTCGAAGCTGTGGCGGCATGCGCGCCGTCAGGGCGAGTGGCCGGACACCAGGGAGTTGGACGACGCGCGAAGCGTCGTCGGCTTCCGCCTCATGACACTCGACGCGTCCGCGCGCACGCTGCGTCTCGCGCGCCAGGGAGTGCGCCTCGATCTGGGAGGCATCGCGAAGGGCTTCGCTGCAGATCGCGCACTGCAGTCGCTTCGCGAGAGCGGCATCCCGCGCGCGATGGTCGTCGCTGGAGGCGATATTGCCCTCGGGGACGCTCCACCCGACGCGCCGGGCTGGCGCATCGACATCGTGCCGTTCGATGGCGTGTCACCGCCGGTTCGGTCCGTCACGCTGGCCAACGCCGGCATTTCGACCTCCGGCGATGCGGAGCAGTTCATGGAGCTCGGCGG
>JBKPMA010000456.1:0-2689 GCA_046731935.1 Acidobacteriota bacterium | reverse complement strand
TCGTCATCGGCAACGACCGGCCCGGGATCGTCGAGTCGCTGGCTGGGCCGATCGCGGCCGTCGGCGCCAATTGGGAAGAGAGCCGGATGGCACGTCTCGCCGGCAAGTTCACAGGGCTGCTGCGGGTCAGTGTCGACGATGGCAGGGCCGCCGATCTCGAGGCACGGCTCTCTTCGCTCGCGGCGGGCGGACTCACCGTCGTGGTCGAGCGGTCGCAGGAGCCGCCGGCGCCGCTCCGCCAGGCCTTGCAGCTTGAACTGGTAGGCAACGATCGACCCGGCATCGTCAGGGACGTCTCGCGCGTTCTGGCCGATCAGCAGATCAACATCGACGAGCTCCAGACCGAGGTCGTACGGGCACCGATGTCGGGTGAGCTGCTGTTCCGCGCAAGTGCGCGACTCAACGCTCCGCCCACCGTGACGCTGGATGCGCTGCGCCAGCAGTTGGAGTCGTTGGCTGGTGAGCTGATGGTCGATCTCGATGTCGATCCCGGGGACGATCTGTAGCGGGTCGACTAGCTCGACGCGCGAATCTCTTTGATTCCGCCGAGACGGCTCCGGCGGAGCAGCGTGCGCAGGGTGACACCATCCGCGTATCCAACGTGTGCGGCGATCTCATCAACGCTTGACTGTGTCGTCTTGAGGAGATGGACGGCACGCTCGACGCGCACGCCTCACGTACTCGAGCGGAGACTTTCCGAGCACTGCGTGACGGCGTGCCTGAAGGTCGGCCACCGGCCAATTTCGCAGCGCAGGAGTAGGTGAGGAGAGGATTCGTGCCCGCTCGCGCCGAGCGAGCAGCATGAGGCGCGGCATGCCTGAAGATCTGCCGATGCCCCAGTGTCGAGCGTAGCTCGTGGGAGGGTGGTGGGGATTGGGATTCGTGCCCGCTCGCGCCGAGCGAGCAGCGTGAGGCGCGGCGTGCCTGACGGTCTGCCGCACCAGCCAGTTTCGCAGCGCAGGAGTAGGTGAGGGGAGGATTCGTGCCCGCTCGCGCCGAGCGAGCAGCATGACCGGCGTGCCTGACGGTCTGCCGCACCAGCCAGTTTCGCAGCGCAGGAGTAGGTGAGGGGGAGGATTCGTGCCCGCTCGCGCCGAGCGAGCAGCATGAGGCGCGGCGTGCCTGAATCCCTGCCGATGCGCCAGTTTCGAGCGCAGCGAAGAAACTGGCGGTGAGGCAGGGATTCGAACCCTGGGTACAGCTTTTAGGCCGTACAACGGTTTAGCAAACCGCCGCCTTCAGCCTCTCGGCCACCTCACCGCGCCCCGTAAGTATACGGCTGAACAACGGGTTGGCGCAAAGCGCATTGTCGTCGGGCCGGCGCACCTCATCGCCGCGCGCGAGCGTAGAATCGACCGATGATGCGAGCCTTCATCAGTGGCGTCGTCCTGACGCTGATTGTGCTTGCGTGCGCCATCTGGGCCGTTTCGCGCCTGGGTTTGTATCCGATCGGGGCAGACAACGCGCCGAGCGGGATCGAGCGGTACCTCGCCGGCCGGGCGATGGACGTGTACGCCGACAGGCACAAGCCCGAGATGCAGAACCCGACGGCGCTGACGGCGGACAACCTGACGGACGGCGCGAAGGAGTACGAGGAGCACTGCGCGTTCTGCCACGGAGGTGCGAAGGCGAAGAACAGTCCGATGCAGCACAAGTTCAACCCACCGGCGCCTCAGTTCATCAACCGCATCCCGCACGATCCCGACAACTGGCTGTTCTGGGTCACCAAGCATGGCGTGCGCATGACCGGCATGCCGACGTGGGACGGCATCATGTCAGACGAAGAGATCTGGAAGGTCATCGCCTTCATCAAGCATAGCAACGCGCTGCCGCCGGAGACTGCCGCCGCCTGGCAGAAGCTCGCCGCGGAGCCGACCACGATCGAGGAGCACACGCCCGAGCAGCACGAGCACGGCGAGCACCACGATCACTGAACAGCGTCAGCGAGTCGGCAATGACGACAACGTCGGACCGAGCGTGAAACGCATGTGCACGAAATCGAGCGTGAAGCGCTCGAAGCCGGCCACGAAATCCTGACCCACATTGCCATACAGGACGTCGATCCCCGAGTTCATGCGACTCGAGAAGATTGGGACGTCCTTCAGTGTCACTGTCGATGCGCCAACCCGGAAGTTCACCGCCGGCTGAATGAACATCGTCAGGGTCACGGATCCGCCGGCACCGCCGTTCTCCACCTTCTGCGTCCGCCACGAGGCCGCGTCGCCACGAAATCGCTCGTAATAACGAACCGAGAGATCCGTGCTCGACGCTCCCGTGTCGAACGTGAAGAGCAGGTGTTGCCCCTGCACCTCACAGTCGATGGCTGGTGTCAGCCCCCGCAGGAACATCGCCGCTCCCGCCGGGGCGTCCGCAGGCCGGGCAGCCAGAAACGACCCGTCGTGTGTGAACGTGATACTGCCGAGCGCCTTCAGCGTCGGGAAGCCGAGGATGGCGTGGATCTGATACTTCTGACTCGGAGGGCCGACCTGCAGACTCTCATCGTCAAGCACGATCACGGCGACGTTGCGGATGCGTGCGTCGCCCAATCGAAGTTCCGGCACGATGGCCGCCTGCAGCGCGCTCTTTCGTCCGGTGACTCCGGATCCCACACTGGCGCTGCCGACGAGAAGTTTCAATCCGAGCCGCTTCGCAAAGCTCCGGCTCACGACCGACTGATTCGCTCCGGTGT
>JBKPMA010000455.1:0-9441 GCA_046731935.1 Acidobacteriota bacterium | reverse complement strand
ACCACGGTGTATCCAGCGGCCGAGGCCCGATCGCGGTGATCGACGGCGATCCACCAGGCGGGCAGGCTGAAGGCCGGCTCGCGTGTCGCGATCCCATCGATCGGCGTGGTCGCGGTGCCTGGGTTGATGGCCAGCAGGCGATCCGGATAGAGCTCACCGCGCGCGACCTCGACGCCCTTCACGAGGATGGCGTAGGCGCGCGGCCCGAGCTGCAGGTTGTCGGCGATGTGCACCGCAGGAACGACCATGCCCGTGTCGCTCGCGATCTGTTTGCGGATCGATCGCACGCGCGTCAGCAGCGTGCCGCCCTGCCGCTCGTCAACGAGCGCGATGAGCGCGTATCCAACTTCGACGCTCAGCGCATCCACCGTCACGGCGCTCTCGAGAGCGTCGGTTGCAGGAGTGGCTGGCGACGCCGCTTCGGACTCCTCAGGGGTGCCGGCATGGGCATAGGCGGCAAAGCCCAACGCTCCGGCAACGAACAGGAAGGGCAGCGTCGGCAGGCCAGGCACGAGTGCGAGCAGCGTCAGGACGCCCGCCGACATGGCCAGGGATCGGGGCTGAGCGAACAACTGACTCGCGACTTCCTCGCCAAGGTGCGTCTCGGATGCCGCCCGCGTCGTGATGAGCGCGCCCGACATCGACACCAGCAGCGCCGGGATCGCGGTGACCAGGCCTTCGCCGACCGTCAGGATCGTGAACGTCGAGGCCGCCGTCCAGAGATCGAGGCCGTGCATGAACACGCCGATCACGAGTCCCGCCACGATGTTGATGGCTGTGATGAGAAGCGCGGCCAGCGCATCCCGCTGGGTGAAGCGAATCGCGCCGTCCATCGCACCGTAGAAATCAGCCTCGCGGCGGATGCGCGTCCGGCGCTCGCGCGCTTCCTTCTCGTCGATCAAGCCGGCGTTCAGATCCGCGTCGATCGCCATCTGCTTGCCGGGCATCGCGTCGAGCGTGAACCGGGCCGTGACTTCCGAAATGCGTACCGCGCCGTGGTTGATGACGATGTACTGGATGGCGATGAGGACGAGGAACACGACGACGCCGACGACGAAGTTGCCGCCGACGACGAACTGGCCGAACGCCATGATGACGTGGCCGGCTGCGTCGACGCCTTCAGCGCCGTTCAGCAGAATGAGCCGTGTCGATGCGACGTTGAGCGCCAGCCGGAAGAGGGTCAGGACCAGCAGCAACGACGGAAACACCGAGAACTCGATGGGTTCGCGGACGTAGAGCGACGTCAACAGCAGCACGACGGCGAGGCCGATGTCCACCGACAGCAGCACGTCGAGCAGGATGGGGCGCAGCGGCAGCACCATCAGCAGCACGACCGACACGGCGGCGGCCGGCGCGATCATGTGCGTCGGCTGGAACGTCGATTTCGAGAGTGCGGTATCAGCCATGGTCGTCAGTTCAGTACCAGCTGCTTCAGCCGGATCAGGTACGCGAGGACTTCGGCGACCGCCTCGAAGAGATGCGCCGGCACTGTGTCGCCGACTTCACACGTGCGGTACAGCGCCTGGGCGAGCGCGACGTTCTCGACCGTCGGCACGCCGTTCTCGCGCGCGATGGCCTTGATGCGCAGTGCGACGTGGTCCTTCCCCATCGCCACGATGACGGGCGCCGGCATCGTCTGGCGGTGATATTCGAGCGCCACCGCGTAGTGCGTCGGATTGGTGATGACGACGGTTGCCTTGGGTACGGCGGCCATCATCCGGCGCTTGAACATCTCGATCATCACGCGGCGTACGCGGCCCTTGGTCTCTGGACTGCCTTCGCTCATGCGCGTGTCGTCCTTGACCTCCTGCTTGGTCATCATCAAAGACGACGTGTGTTGACGCCGCTGGAACAGGTAATCCGCGCCGGCCACGGTCCCGAGGACGAGCACCGACTTCCACAACAGACCGCGCATCGCCATCCACGCGGTGTACGCCGCATCGGCTGGAGCAATGCGCGCGAGGCGGGGCGCATCGAGCACCAGATCCGTCACGAAGCTGCGGCTGATCCATCCGAGCACGATGACGACGGCGAGTGCTTTGAGCGCTTCGGTGCCTCCCCGCTTCAACCCGAACTGGCGGAGGCCGTTCACCGGATTCAACCGGCCGAAGTTGAACTGCAGCGGCTCGAATGTCACCAGCCACCCGACCTGCGCGGCGTGCGCCGCGACGACTGCCGCGGCCGCTGCGAGCGACACGGGGCCGACGAGCAGCGCAAGTACGCGGGCGCCAGCGATCGCAACTCCCGTGATCTCGCCGGGCGACACGACGTGGGCGGGGCTGATACTCGCTCGAGCGATGCCGTTGGCGAGCTCGGTTTCGAGTCCCTCGATCAGGCGCCCGCCCCAGAACGACAACGCGCCCAGCCCGGCAATCAAGCCAGCGACCTCGCCGACGTGGCGGCTGCGCGCGACTTGTCCCTTGCGACGGGACTCGTCGAGCTTTCGCGTTGTCGGTTTCTCTGTGCGATCGCCCTGTGCCATGTGCGTGTCGACGGTGACTCAGCGAACGGCGCCTGCCAGACGCACCGCGAGTTCGAGGCCGTAGTGCACGAGATCCGCGGTCAGTCCCGGAACCACCTGGATCCCCGCGACAAGCGCGGCCAGACCGACCAGCAATCGGATGGGCGCGCCCACCACCATGAGGTTCAGTGCGGGCGCTGCGCGCGTGATGATGCCCAGGAGCACTTCGACGAGGCACAACACCAGCACGACCGGTGCGGCCAACTGGAGGCCCACGCGGAAGATCGCGCCGAGCATGGCCGCGATGGTTCCCGCCATCGACGCATTGAGGCTGCCGGCGCCGAGCGGCATCGCCTCGTACGATCCGGCGAGCGCGCGGATCAGCGCATGGTGCGCATTGATCCCGACGAGCGTCAGCGTCGTCAGACCGGCGTACATCGCGGCGACGACGTTGTTCCTGACGCCGCTCTGCGGATCGATGATGCCGGCGTATGAGAATCCGAGTTGAAAGCCGACGAGATAACCACCCAGCTCCGCCGCGGAGACCAGCACCCGAATGCTGAGCGCCAGCGCAAAGCCAATCAGGAACTCGCGCGCGGCGACCAGCGGCATGCTCGCCGCCGCCAGCGATTCAGGCACCGGCACGACGGGCACCAGAACGAGCGTCAAGAGCACCGACAGCCCAATCTTGAACGTCGGCGGCGCGTACGTCCCGCCGAGCACCGGCGACGTCACGACCAGCGTGCTCGTACGAATGAGCAGCAGCCCGAACCGGAGGAGCAGCGACAGGTCCATCAGCGCACCAGCTCGGGCAGCCGCCGCACGAGATCCGCGGAGAAGCCGGTGAGCAGCCGAAGCATCCACGGGAACGTGAGTGCGAACGCGACGAAAATGGCCGCGGCGCGCGGGATGAAGCCGAGCACGTTGTCCTGAATGGACGTCACGGTCTGAAAGATCGAGACGAGCACGCCGGCGACGAGGCCCGCGGCCAGCATCGGCAGACTCACCACGACGGCCAGCTCGATTCCCTGCCGAAGGATGCCAACAGCGAGTGCCTCAGACATGGGACCTCACATGAAGCTCCGCACGAGCGAGCCGACGAGCAGGTTCCAGCCGTCGATCATCACGAACAGCAGCACCTTGAACGGCAGCGAGATCATGGCGGGCGGCAGCTGCAGCATGCCCATCGACAACAGCGTGGTCGAGACGACCAGGTCGATCAGCATGAACGGCACGAATAGGAAAAAGCCCATCTGGAAGCCGGTCTTGAGCTCCGAGATGACGTAAGCGGGGATGACGATCCGCATCGGCAGATCGTCGGGCGTCTGTGGACGCGGCGCCTTCGCGAGGTCCACGAAGAGCGCGAGATCGTGCTCGCGCGTCTGCTTCAGCATGAACGTCCGGAGCGCGGGCGCGGCGCGTGTGACCGCCTCGCTCAATTCGATCCGTCCGGCCATGGCGGGACCGACCGACTGGTCGTAGATGCGATCGCCGACCGGCGCCATGATGAACATCGTGAGGAACAGTGCCAGTCCGATCAGAATCTGATTCGAGGGCATCTCCTGCGTGCCGAGCGCCTGCCGCAGGAAGTGAAAGACGATGACGATGCGCGTGAACGACGTCATGGTCACGAGGATGGCCGGCAGGAACGACAGCAGCGTCAGAAGGAGCACGACCTGCAGCGGCGCCGAGACCGTGCCGATGCCGTCCACCTTCAGATCCAGCTGCCGGACGGCCGCCGGCTGCACGGGCTGGGCAGGCTGCGCGTAGAGTGTCGCCGTGCCAATCACGAGACACACCGCGACGAGCAGCAGCACGAGGAGCGCACGACGCTTCATCGCGTCTCCCCGCTCGCCTGGCGAGCGAGCTCGGTGCTGAAAGGGCTCGCCGCAGTCGTCGACAGCTCGGTGACGAGCGATACCGTCGAGGGAGTCAGGCCGAGCAACAGACGGCGGCCTTCGACCGCCACAATGACGAGCGAGCGCCGCTCACCGAGCGGAATGGCCGTTTCAACGGCCACCGGCGCCGCAGTGCGCCGGCCCGGTAAGACCAGGGTGCCGCGTTTTACCAACCAGGCAAGCACGACGATCAGTCCGAGGACGACGGCCGTCGCAACGAGGCCTCGAATGGCACCGGTGAGATCGGGGCCCGGTAGGGCACCAGCGGGGTCCACGCCCCACACCGCGAGCGACACGATCATGGGACCGCCTTGGCGGGCGCCGGCGCAATGATTTCGGTAATACGCAGGGAGGCGTTGTCTTCGACGATCACGACCTCGCCGCGGGCCAGTGCCACGCCATTCACGACGACCGACAAATCCTCACCCGCTGATTGCCGCAAAGCGACGATGCTGTTCACGCAGAGTGCCAGACACTCGCGCAGCGTGATCGAGCCGGTACCGAGCATGACGGCCACCGGGCACGGCACGTCCGCCAGCGGCATGTACACGGCCAGCGGGCCGAGGTCAGAATTGGACGACGAAGTCGGTGAAGAGGACATCAACGACCTCGGCTTCATGGAGCACGTGCGAGGCGCGCTCCGCGATCTCTTTTTTCAGTTCGGTCTTGCCTTCCGGCGTAACCAGATGGTCAGACGTCTTCGTCGTCAGCAGTTCCAGAATCGCGGACCGGAGCTTCGCCTTCAGAACCGCGTGTTCGCCGCCCTCTTCTTTCGCGCCGAGTTCGGCCGCCAGCTTCTTGTTGTCGATGACCAGCTGCAATGAGACCCGCAGAAAGCGTGATGCGTCCTTGTCGGCGAGATTGACGAGGAAGGGCTCCATGAGGACGGCCGCACTCTCGCCGGAGGGAGCCTTCTTGGCGTTCTTCTCGCCTTCCTGTCCGGCCGCCGCCTGGGCGCGATGGGAGTACCACCACCAGCCGCCTGCCCCACCGGCACCGAAGACGAGCACGGCGACGGCGATGATCACGATCTTCTTCACGCGCGGATCCTCCGGATTGACGTCTCCGCGCGTCTGCTGGCGTTCGGCCGGCGGCGCACGGTGACGTTGCTGCGACAGGGGGGGAGCAAGCCGGGTGCCGCCTGAACCATTGACGGCGTGCTCAAGAAACCGCGTGTTCTGGCGATTGATCGTGTAGTGGGAGTCCGTGGTCCCGACGCGCCATGACGACGGGACGACACTCAACACACTGACAGCTTCAAGCGTTTCGAAGGTTGCGGGCGCTTAGATTTCGAGTTCAGGGTTCCGGAGTTCGGCTGTGCCCTGCGCCCTGCGCCATGGGCCGTGAGCCGCGTCTGCGGCGCGCAGCGCTGTGCAAAGATGCGCGCGCTACGCTTCCACTTCGAATCGCGGCAACTCACCAGCCGACGTGCGACGGGGTCGGCGCGGCGTCTGCGGTTGTTGATCCGCGGGCGGCTGCTGCCGACCGCGATGGCTGTCGCGTTCGCTGACCTGAAGATCGTCGAGCCGCAACCCCACGTCGGCGAGACCTGCGCGGAGATCGTCCTGATGCGTGGCGATCCACCCGCGAACAGCCGGCGTGTCGGCGCGAAGCGTCGCGACGACGCCATCCTTCTCGACCCGCATCTCGACGACCACCTCACCGAGGTGCTCGGGGGCCAACGTGATCCGCGCCTCGCCTACGTTCCCCTTGACCTGCAGCTGCATGCCCCGAACGATCTGATCCGTGACCGCTGCCCCGGATGAAGCGTCGAGTGTTGGCCCGGTGCTCGTCACCTCACGGACCATGCGCTCGAAGGCCTGCCGCAATTCCGCAGGCGCGACCACCGCGGTCGCCGACGCGGCCGCGGCCACCTTGGCGTGCGGTGCTGCGTCTTGACCGGCCATTCCCTGCCCGGCACTCCGATGCTCGCCGGCGGCCGTATCCGCGTGCCCCGAGGCGCCAGGCGCCGCGATCGCTACCGTGTCAGCGACCTCCGGACGTCGCAGTTCCAGCTTCGCGGATGGCTTGCCGGACTCGGCGGCGATGCTGCTGCTGTTCGAGGATTGCGGCACAACGCGCACAACCTCACCTGACGCCTGGTGCGTGGATGCAGGCGCCGGCGTCTCTGTCGCTGGACCGTCCTGCCGAACAGCCTTGGTAATGACTGCCTGCGCGGCCGCGCGGGATGTCGCACGCCTGGCTGCACTGGTCGTGGCTCGAGCGGCGGCCTCGTTCGGCTGTGCGACCAGTGGTGATGCAGGAGCGGCGGATGCGTCCGCCGCTGGCGTTCCAGGTACCGGCGAGTCCGCTTGCGGCTTGGCCGATTGCTGTTCGTTCACCAACCGCGACTGGACGCCGGCGATCTGTTGGGACGCTCTCTCGGACGACGCGGCCTCGATGTGAGGTGCGGCCTTTGTGAGCGACGGAGATGTGTGATCCGACGTTTCTGTCACAGGAACCGGTTCGGCCGCCTGTGCCACGTCTGACGTTCCGGGACGATCGGTCTGCAGGTCGAACCGCTGCGCGCTGCCAGGCTCACTGGGCGCCACCATTTTCTTGACCGATGGCGCTGGCCCCGCGCCAGTAGACGATGGTGCTGCCGGCGCCGCTGCAGATGGCGTGGTGCACTCCGATGCCAGCGTCTCCGTTGCTGTAACGGAGACCTTCTTTTCCTGCGGGACGCCTTGTGCGGCAGCCGTCTGAGGCTGCGGCGCCACGATAACGACTGTCACCGCAACTGGCGGCAACGATGGCTGCGCGGGAGCCACACGGTCAGGGTTCACAGGACCCCCACCGGTTCGATCGGGATTGCCGCGGTCACCGTCGATCTCGTGCCTTGTTTCCGCCGCCTTGTGGGGCGGAACGATGGCCGGAACTGCCACCGGTGTCACGACGACCACGGCAGGCTGCGCCTGTCCCGCATCGGCAGACCCGTTCGCTGGTTCGTCGGTGTCCTCGTCGGCTTTCGGAGTCGCCGTGCGTGTCGATGTCGTGTCGTGCTTCGCCTCCCGCACCTCGGAGAGCACGTCGTCGAAACTGCGGGACTCGTCGGCGGCGTGCGGCTTGCCCGCATCGGTGCGCGCTCCGCGCGCAGTGGACGCCGCTGGTGCTGCGCCCGCGCGGGCCGGGCCGCCGCCACGAGGCGGAGCTTGAGGCGGTGCCGTCGCCGACACGACGGGCAGAGAAACAGAGTCCATAGCCATGAATCGAAACGATCCCCGTCAGTGGGTGTGACCACCGGCTGTCTGGAAAGACAGCCGGTGATCGCCGTAACTAGCGCTTCAGCTGCAGCGTGTCGACCATCAGCTCGTCGGAGACCGTAATCGTCTTCGAGTTCGCCTGATAGCCGCGCTGCGCGAGGATCATCTGCGTAAACTCCTGTGCGATGTCCACGTTCGACTGCTCGAGCGCGTTGCCGATGAGCGTGCCACGCCCACCGGTGCCTGCGGTGCCGACGTTGGGCGCACCAGCGGCCTGGCTCTCGCCATATTTGTTCGAGCCGAGCTTCACGAGGCCCTTCGGATTGTTGAAGTTGACCAGCGCAATCTGTCCGACTGACACCGTCTGGCCTGCGCCGAACGTCGCCTGAATCGTGCCGTCCTTCAGGATGCTGATGTTGTCCACCATCCCGGCTGCCGATCCGTTCTGGCGCAGCGACGACGTTGCCGAGGCTGCGGAATAGCCTGTCAGCGAATTGACCTGGTTGTCGTCAGTGATGTCCCACGTCAGCGTGTTCGCAGTGGCGCCGTTAGTCCAGGCTGGCGTCGCGAATGTGACGTCGAGGGTTGTAGCGGCTGGCAATGTGCCGCCACCTGTACCCGGGGCCGCGACGGTGACGCTGTTCAACTTGCCGGTCCCGTCGAAGGTGACGGTGCCGCTCGCCAGCGTGGACGGCGTTCCCGCCGTGCCGCCGGTCACTTCCCCGCCGTCAACGGTCATCGCCCAGTTCCACGCGCCGGCCCCTGTGTTCGTGTAGGTCAGCGTCGTCAGGTGCGACTGTCCGAGCGAGTCGTAGATCTGCACCGAGCTCGTGAACGTGTCATTCACCGCGGATGAGGCACTGAGATTCGAGACCGTTGCGAACGTAGTCGTCGCGGCCGGGGCGCGCAGCACACCGGGAGGCACGGCGATGTCGCCAGGCGTGCCGGTCGTCACGATCTTGCCCTGCGCGTCGGTGGCCGTCCACCCCTGTACCTTGTAACCGTCAGGGCTCACGAGCATGCCGTTGCTGTCGAAGCTGAAGTTGCCTGCGCGCGTATACGCGTTGCCGTTGTCGCCGCGCACGAGGAAGAAGCCGCCGCCCTGGATGGCGACGTTCGTGGCTTCCCGTGTCGACTCAGGCGCACCCTGGCTGAATACGGGTGAAATCGATCCCGTCACGACGCCGAGACCGACCTGCATCGGATTCTGGCTGCCGCCGCCGATGGTCTGGCTGACGAGATCCATGAAGGTCACTGAGCTGGCCTTGAACCCGACGGTGTTGATGTTTGCCAGGTTGTTGCCGATCACACTCAGGTAGACAGCGTTGGCATTGAGGCCGGACAGACCGGCTGAGAAAGCTCCGACAGACATTTACTGCCCCCCTCCAGGGGTGGTCGTCGACGATGTCTTCGGCTGCTGGTCCACGAGCAGCTGGCCAATGGCCTCGAGCGACGAGTTGATGCTCGACAGCTGCTCGAGCGACGAGAACGTCGCCAGCTGCGTGATGAACTGGGCATCATCCTGCGGCTGCGTTGGATCCTGGTGCTGCAGCTGCGTCACGAGCAGCTGCAGGAAGGCGTCCTTGCCGAGCGAGTTGTTCGTGGGCGTCGCCGTCGCTGTCTGGTCAGCGCCGGTTGGCGTCTGAGCGGCACCGGTCGTCGGAGTAATCGTCACTGGTTCTCTCCCGGGCGCCGCTGCCGGGCCGCATAGCGCAACCCACCGAGCAGATCGAGCGCCTTCTGGTCTTCACGCCGCGCGAGCGCGTCATACGCACGCCATGCGCGGTCCCTCAGTCGTTCGAGCGCGCGGACGGCGCGTCGTGCGTTCATCGCGGCCGCGGTGGCGGCTTGCACGTCGATGCGCCGCTCCTCTTCGACC
>JBKPMA010000454.1:0-5271 GCA_046731935.1 Acidobacteriota bacterium | reverse complement strand
GCGCTGGACGCGCCCGATGCGGCCATCGATCAATTCAAAGCGGAGATCGCGAACAACGCGCGTCACGTCCGCGCACGGATGCAGATCGCAGCGTCGTATTACCGGGCGGATTCCGCAAAGGGCCTTCCGTTCGCGCAGGAGGTCGTGACGATCGAGCCGGACTATCCGTTCGGGCACTATCTGCTCGGCCTGCTGTATCTCGATACGCGCGATGTTCCGCACGCGATCCGGGAGCTCGAAACGGCGGCGCGCATGGTCCCGACCGAGCCTCAGTTTCAGTACTCGCTCGCCAGCGCGTATGCACGTGCCGGCCGGACGGACGATGCCGCCCGCGCTCGCGCGGCCTTCACGCGGTTGGGCGGCACACATCCACCGGGAACCGGCGAGGGCACCGAGCGCCCTCGCCTCCAGCTCGATCGGCCGCAGTGATCGTACGGCCGCGCATCCGCGACGTCAGAAGCTGAACCTCACCTGCAGCTCGATCGTTCGGCCGCCCAGACCCTCCTGGGCTTCGCCGAAGTGCGCGTCGAGAATGTTGTTCTGCACGTTGTACAGATTCACCTGATTGAACAGGTTGAAGAAGTTGGCGCGGAACTCCACTCTCGCCGCGTCGCCCAGTCCCGGCGTCGTCGGCAGACCGAACGCCTTGCTCAGCGTCGCGTCGATGTTGAAGTAGCGCGGACCGCGGAACGAATTGCGCGAGATCCCCGGGCGTCCGGGTATCGGTCCTGGCGGTACGGCCCCCGATGCGACCTGGTCGAACGGCGGTCCCTCGACGCGGGAGGGTTCAGTAAAGAACGTCGAGCCGCCTCCCGGGAAGTTGCCGCCCGGCCGCTTGAAGGCGTCGTCGTCGTACTCATTGAGCGCGCCGCCCTGATACGACGCCGGGCGCAGATCGCAATTGCCCCGGCTTCCCGAGTAGATGACGCCGCAGCCCAGGCCGGCGTACACCGGCGTAAATGGGAACCCTGAGTGCGCGTTGAAGATGCCGCTGATGGTCCAACCGCCGAGGACCTTCTCGCGCCAGCCACCATCTTTGAAGATCGTCGGCGACCAGACACCCCAGATCTTCAACATGTGCGTGGCGTCGTAATCCGAGGGACCCCACGCCTCTCCGGGATCGTAGACGTAGGCGTCGTTGGCGAAATTGTTCGAGCCATCGTCCATGCTCCGACTGAGCCGGTACTGACCCACCAGCTCGAACGTGTTGGCGAAGCGATGACGGATGCCGGCCAGCATCGCGTTGAACAGCGCTTTGCCGTCGTTCGAGTAGTACTCCAGATAGTCGACACCCGGATTGAGCGGTACCCCTCGAGACGCGAGGAACAGATTCAGATTGCGCTGAATCGTCAGATGGCGCGTGGTGCTGCCCTGGTATCCGAGCGACGCGACCCATTGGTGCCCAAGGTCGTACTCCGCTTCGGCCGAGTATTGAATGGCTCGCGTCGACGGCCATTTCGCGGGAAAGCCGGTGAGAGAGATTCTTGCGGAATTCGGTGCGCCCGGCACCGGCAGGTTCGTGTTCGGATCGAACGTGGCGATGGTGGCTGGATTCGACCCGTATCCGGAAAACGAATTCACGCTTGCCGGGAAGCTGTTCACGCCATAGACGATCTGACTGCCGGTCAGATTGCCGGCGGTAGACAGGAACGGGGCGTTGCCGCGGCCGTTGAGTGAAATGGCCTGATCGAGTCCGTTGTACGCGATGCCGGCGCCGCCCCGGAGGACGAGCCGTCCGTTGAAGCGCGACGGGCTCCACGCCACGCTCGTCTGCGGGCCGAAGTTCGTCTTGTCGACGTCGTACAGGTCGCCGCCCAGGCGCAGGGAGAGTCCCGTCAGCGCGGCATTGCCCTGCCCGAGGACGACCGAGCTGAGGTCGCCGCTGTTCTCCGAGATCGATCCGAAGTACGACCAACGCAATCCAAGAGTGACGGTCAGATTCTGTCTGATCTGCCAATCGTCCTGAACGAAGACCGCTCCCAGCGTCTGCCGCGTGTCTTTGCGGAAATCAGTCGGGACGCCGGTCAAGGGATCGAACGAGGCGTTCTCGGCCGATGGCGCGTCGTTCAGGAAATCCCACATGTTGTTGAAGTAGTACGACGGCCTCGCCGACCACGGTGACGTGTCGACGAACCGCATCCGCGTGAGCTCGCCGCCCATCTTGATCGTGTGGCTCTTCACCACTTTCGTCAGGGTGTCCTTGAACCCGAACGTCCATTGATCGAACAAGCCGGGCGCGCCGATGCCGAAATCGAGGTGGTTGTTCGGCTGGATGGTGCCGATCGTGCTGCTGCCGTCCACGCCCTGGATGTACACGCTCGGAAGTCCCCACGGCGCGTCGGGATTGTTGTCGAGATCGCGCCAGCGCCAGCCGGCCGCGTTCGCTCGAGCCTCATTCAACAGCGAGCTCGAGAAGACCCGGTTCCAGAGAATCGTCTCGGCCTCATTGGTCTGCGTGTGATGAAACGCGTTCATCGCGCGGGTGGAACCGTTGAGGGAATCGCTGCTCTGCGGAACGCGATACATGCTGAACGCCAGCAGGTCCTTCGACGTCGCGTTGTAGTCAACGCGGATGTTGTACTGATTCGCGGTGCTCTTCTGCGGGTTGCCGGTCACCAGCCAGAGCAGATCGGGAATCCCATCGAGATTCGAGGGGCTGCCAGTCCCGTCGCCACCGAGTCCAGGCGAGAACTGTCCGGCAAACGACGGATCGCGCGAGCCGAGCGGGAGCGTGAGCGGCCGGCCAACGTCGAGCCCCTGCCCCGGGATGAACCGGCAGTTGATGCCTTCGTTCAGGCCGATGTCGCCGCAGCTATGGCCATCGCCCGCGCCCATGAGCACGCTACCGGCGGTCGGCGACGAGCCGGGGAATGTCAGGAACTTTTCCGCCGCGCTGCCTGCCGGCGCCGCCAGCGCCATGTACTGCGGCGTCTGATACCAGCCCTGCACGACGTTTGCCGATCGCGGCTGCCGCAGTGTTTCGTACGAGAAGAATCCGAACAGTTTGTCCTTGAGGATGGGACCGCCGATCGTTCCACCGAAGTCGTTGAAGTCAGACGTATTTTTCGTCACGGCCTTGCCGTACCCGTTGTACTTCTGAAACGCGTTGAGGCCCGGCCGGTCCCATTTGAAGAACGCGCTGCCGCGGAGCTGGTTGGTGCCGTTCTGCGAGATGATCTGCACCTGCGCGCCCCGATACCGGCCGTTCTCGGCGTCGTAGTTGTTGGTGACGACTTTGATCTCCTTGATGGAGTCTTCGTTTGGCGTGATCACGGTCGTTCCGCCCCACGAGACACTGGTGATGCCGACACCGTCGATCTGGTAATTGTTCTCGCCCGTTCTCGCGCCGTTTGCGCTGATCTGGCCGCCGTTCTCAGTGGCGAAGATGCCGGTGTTCGCTCCGCTGCCGCCGATCGTGGTCGCCGGCAGATTCTGCGTGCCCCCGCTCGAGGACCGCGAGGCGTCGCCGAACGCGCCAGGCGCGAGCTGCAGCAATTGCAGAGGATCGCGGCCAAACGACGGCATTGTCTGCAGCTGCTGCGCGGTCACCGTGCCGCTCATGTTTCCGGTTGCCGTATCGATCAACGGCGCCGCGGCGCCGACCGTCACCACCTCGCTCGTCTGTCCGAGCTCGAGCTGCACGTTCAACGCGTTCGCCTGCTCGGCGATGATCTTCACATCGTCGAGCACTTTCTTTTTGAACCCGGACAGTTCGACCGTCAGCACGTAGGTCCTCGCGGCCAGAGCATTGAAGACGTACACGCCGGTCTCATTCGTGACGGTTTCCAGCGTTCGATTGGTTTCCTTGTCGGTCAGGGTGACCGTGACACCGGGCACTACGCCACCTTGTGGATCGGTCACGGTGCCTTGCAGGCTGGCGCGGTACTGAGCGCTGGCTGGCGTCGGCGCCAAGGTCCAGCAGATCACCGCAAGCAGAAGGCACGAGATGCGCACCGGAGCGTTTGCAGGCATGGATCCCACCCTTGAGAAGACTCGCGCTCACCGCCGTCTCTGCGGACGCAGAGACATCACCAAGACGCGGGGCTGGGGAAGGAGGTCCGCTTGGCACGACGCGCGGGGACGCACGGCGTGTGGAAAGGATCGGGCGCGGTTCTCAGGGCACCACGTCGCGAAAAATTCTAGGCGCGCCGTACGGGGTTGTCAAACAGGTCTGATGAGCTAAGTCTTTTGTTAACTGGTCTTTACGACCACAGCCATTCGCGCCAGCGGGACCGTACGCGCTTGCGGCTCGACGCGCCGGCAGCCGATGATCGCCACACGAATCGTGGAAGGCAGCGACATGCGATACGCCACCATTCTTCTGTTCACGCTGTGCGTCGGAGCCGACGTTCGTGCGCAATCGAGCTACGACCGGCATGTGGCTTTCGACAACAGTCTCACAACGCCGGAGTACTTCTACAGCCGTGGCGATGTCGTGGCGCCGAGTGAACTGGAGCTCGCGAACGGCAAGCTGCCCGTGGAGACGTCGACCTGCACGACGCCGCCAAATTGTCTGCGTCTCAAGTGGCGATCGGGAAAAGGCGGCGACTGGCACGCCACGCTCGACTTCAAACACTTCTACGGCAACATCGATCTCGCGGGCGACACACTCGCCTTCTGGGCCTATTCCGACGGACCGCTGACTCCTGACACCGCTCCTCGCATTTACGTCACTGATTCGAAGGGTCTGGGCAGCCCGTCGATCGGATTGTTGTCAACAACCGGTGCGGTGCCGGCGCGCACGTGGACTCGTGTGACTGTGCCGCTACGCACGTTCGTCGGTATCTTCGGCGACACGCGTGACACCACGTTCGACGCTGCGCATCTGAGCACGCTCACGTTCGTTCAGGGTTTGGACGACGACGCGCCGCACACGATGCTGATCGACGACATCCGCGTCGCAGACGAGCCGACGACGCGGGATACGACTCCGCCGGCCACACCGGCGCGCTTGAACGCGCGGGCGTTCGAGCGGCATATCGAGCTCGCCTGGCAACCCGATACGGAGCCAGACGTGCTGCGCTACGTGATCTCACGCTCGTTCGACGGCACGACCTTCACGCCAATCGGCGTGCAGAAGGCGCACCTCGGACGATATGTTGATTTTCTCGGCGCGCCAGGCAGGAAGGCGTTCTATCGCATCACCGCATCCGACGCGGCGGGGAACGAGTCGATGCCCGCGCCGCCGGTGTCGGCCACGACCGTTGAGATGTCTGACGAGCAGCTGCTGACGATGGTGCAGGAGGCGTGCTTCCGCTACTACTGGGACGG
>JBKPMA010000453.1:0-7139 GCA_046731935.1 Acidobacteriota bacterium | reverse complement strand
CTTGTATCACGAGAGCGTGCAGCAGGTGCGGCTCGAAACGGAGATGCAGATGGCCGCTGACGTCCAGCGCCACCTGCTGCCGCGTACGTGGCCGCGCCTCGCAGGGCTGGATCTGCACGCGAGCGCACGGCCCGCCTCCGTCGTCGGCGGCGACTTCTACGACATGCTGTCGGTCGGAGCCGATCGGGCCTTCGTCACGCTCGGCGACGTCACGGGGAAGGGCGCCGCCGCGGCGCTCGTCATGTCGATGACCAGATCGGCGATTCGCAGTGCCGTGCGGAGCGGCGACCGCGCGGACCCCGGTGAGGTGCTGCGCCAGGCGATTGCGAGTCTGTACGACGACTTCGACGAGCTCGGCATGTACGCAACAACGTTTCTGGCGTGCTTCGATCGGCGCACGCGGGAAGTCGGCTACATCAGCGCCGGGCACTCGCCGGTCATCCATCGTGTGGTCGCCGGACCAAGTGTGCTGTGGATACCGGACGAGCCCCCGCTCGGGATGATCGATCGGGTCGCCACGGGCACTCGGACGATAACGCTGGCGCCAGGCGATGTGCTCGTGATTGCCACCGACGGATTCAACGAGGCCCGCGATCCCGACGGCGAACTTTTCGGAACCGATCGCCTGCTCGCCGTCGTGGACCGCGTGCACGGTGAGTGTGCAGCCGAAATCGGGAACGCGCTATCCGAGGCCGTACGCGACTTTCAACGCGGCCGCGATCTGGATGACGACCAGACCGTGCTCGTGATGAAAGGGATCTGATCCCGGGGTGACCATGCCAAGCGTCGTGCGAATGGACCTGCCGGCCGACGTGAAATATATGCGCGTCGTCAGCGCGTGTGTGGCCGAGCTGCTGGCCGTACGTACCGGTGAGGCCGCGCCGGCCGCCGTGACGAACGACATCCTGCTCGCCATCCAGGAACTGTGCATGAACATCGTCGATCACGCCTACGAGGGGCGCACCGACGGCCGCATTTCACTCGCCCTCTCGGTCGGCGACGATAGCTTCACCGCAGAGTTCAGCGACGATGGCGCGCCGTTCGATGCCGCGAGCGTCAACGGCCCGGACCTCGACCACGGGCAGGTGCGCGGCTACGGTCTGTACCTGATGAAGGAACTGCTCGACGATGTCGCATATACCTCTTGTGGCGGCCGGAACCACTGGCGCCTGACGAAGCGTGTCAAATGATCAGCCGAAAAATTCTCGTCGTTGACGACGACTCCACATCGCGCCGGTTGATGTCGCACATCCTGAACCGCGAGGGTTACGACGTGGCGACCGCGAGCGATGGTGTCGAAGCGCTCGAGCTCATGGCCGATGATCCCGCCGAGATCCTGATCACCGACCGGATGATGCCGAATATGGATGGTGTGGAGCTGCTGAAAGCAGTCCGTCAGTCGCCGATCTACGGGCACATTCCCGTCATCATCGTGACCGCCAACAGCGATGCTCGCGATCAGCCGGAAGCGGAGGCCGCCGGGGCGACAGCGTTTTTGACGAAGCCCGTAGGATCGACCGAGCTGCTGGGAACCGTGCAGCGTGCCCTGCTGCTAGGGCAAGTCAAGAAGAGCGCGTAACAATTCGGAATTCGGAATGCGGAATGCGGAGTTCGAATAGGGAATTCGGAGTTAGTACTCGAGCCAGACTGACGCGATGACGCCGCCCCCGGCTCCGGTGCTCCGTCCCCACGCATGAACGAACCCACCCGCCTGTGCGCGTACGCGGGGTGCGACACGCACGACGACTGAGCCCTGCAGTCGATAGAGATCGTAGTCAGGTGTGAGCGTAGGATTCAGCTCGCGTGCGCGCGGATCCGCGTTCTGCATGCCGGTGATGGTGTCGGCCTGCCCGATCAGCATCACGCGCCGGGTGAGGTACGTGCCGATCGCCGCGTCGACGCGCACTTCGTCAGCCGGGTCGCCGGCTCTGAAACGGTACCCAGCGTCGACGTTCCAGAATGGCGGGCGCTCGCCACTGCCGAACGAGCCACCCAGCAGGACGCGCCCCTCGACGTCGGTCTGGCCGTTGGTCAGCGCGATCGCGCCGCTCGTCTTTCCGGTCGCCAGCTTCGTGCTTCCCTGG
Source organism: Acidobacteriota bacterium (assembly GCA_046731935.1). Taxonomy (GTDB): domain Bacteria; phylum Acidobacteriota; class Vicinamibacteria; order Vicinamibacterales; family JAENWD01; genus CAVUPP01. Next base: position 5,055 of record JBKPMA010000453.1, on the reverse strand, counting down.
ACGGCAACGATGACGGGCCGATCCGTTCCGGTCATGCGGTAGCGGAGGCCGAGCTCGGTGTCGCCCATGCCATGGTTGTCGAGATGCCCGTAGGTGTTGCGATATCCCTGGTCCGACGCGAAGAGACTGCCGACGAAGGTGAGTCGATCGGTGAGGCCGGTTTCGAAGTACGGATTGATCTCGCTCTTGCTGAACTCGCCGTCGTTACCGAACGACACCCGATTCCGCGCGTTGCTGAACTCCTCGCCCGTGCGATACAGCGTCCAACCGAAGATGATCTGTCCATGCCCGCGTGCCGGTGTCCACGGGCCGGCGGATGCCACACCACCGCCCAGATACAGCGCGACGACCGTGCTCACTACTACACGCCACTGCATCTGGCTCATCTCTCCGCCTTCAAATCGGCACGCCGCTCGTACAGCCGCAGCGGCCCCTGAACGGCGGCGACCGTGTAATCCCTGGCCAAGATGTCTTGACGCACGTGGAGCCGTGCGTGCGCGGCCAGCGGGCTTCCGGGCGCCGCGTCCACGACGAACCTCGCCCATCGCGCGGGCTGCTCGGCCGCAATTCTGAAATCCCAGGAAGCCGACGAAATCCAGCTGCCGTCGTCGAGGAGCGCGACGATCGGGAACAGGCCCATGTCGTCCACGAGCACGCGATCGACCGGCCGGCGCCGCTCGTTGATCGTGCCAGCTAGCCGCGCAGCGTCTGCGACCGTAGGAACGGGCACTCCGGTCAATGCCGCGGCGACCAGCGCCGCCGGTTCTCCACCTCCGGTGAGCACGCCGTACCACCCCGGCACCGCACCGATCAGCATCAGCAGGAACGCAGCCATCCGCAGCGCACGGCCTTCGAGCGAGCCGACGATCACGACGGCTGTCGCCAGGCCGAAGGCACTGGCCTGCAGCGCGGACACAGGTCCTGTCAGCCACGCGCGCAGCACCAGCATCACAAGTGGAGCGCCAAGCAAAATGCCGACTCCGGCGCGCAGCCGCCATCCGTGTTCCCGCGGACCAATGACGAGCGGCGATAGACAGCACACGGCGGCCGCGCACGCGAAGATCGCATACGGACCGAACGGTGGGGCCAAGGCGCCGTCCATCCGCCAGCCCTCGAGGTGCGCGAGCGACAACTCGGGCATGTCGCGGAAGTACCATGCCCATCCCGTGTCGGTGCGATTCAGCAAGAGCCAGGTGGCGCTCGCCGCAAGTGCCGGGAACAGCGCCACGAGACAAAGTGTGAGACGTTCCGGCCATGACTCCTGCATCGCGACGGCGATTCCAGCGGCGAGAAGAATCCAGAGCGGCCACATGTCCCAGTCGAGCAGCACCAGTGCTCCGAGGGCCAGCGCACCGCTCGTCAGTGCATTCAGACGCGGTCTGCGGAAGTATTCGACGAGACCGCTGACACCCGCCGTCATGCAGGCCGTCGCCAGCAACAGCTCGGGATAGCCAACCGCACCCAGCACGACGACCGGCTGCAGGAGCACTGGAACCGCCCACACCCATCGGTACTGCCGGCGGGCGGCAATCGAGACGAGCACCACGATCGCGATCGATGCGGCGAGTGCCGCACCCCACACGGCGGATCCCGTGAGCATCGTCATGTACAGGACCGCTGGAGGCGCGGTCAGGAGGACGCCGGTGGGCGGCGTCTGTTCCACCGCCAGGGCCGCGCGCGCCTGCAGGAACAGCAGGTCCGTCGAGAACGCCTGCCGGTCGTGCCAGAGCCACCAGTTCAGTGCGCCGATCGACAGGCAGGCGACGACAAGGCCGACGACAATTGGTGGGACAGGCCAGCGGTCCTCGGGCGCCGTGACGTCAGGTGCCAAGGACGCCTCCTGGCTTCAACACCTTGTGCGCGTCGACCGAGGTCAGACCGTGCACGGTCTTCTCCCAGTAGAACGGCTTCGTCACCAGCTGCCACAGCGCCATGTACGACGCGATCGAGTGCATCCACCAATAGAGCGGACACGTCAGCGCAAACGGTGCGAGGTGAAACAGCTTCCGCCGGAATACCGCGATCAGGCCCTGATAGATCCCGACCAGGTTGCCGACGATGAGACAGAACAGCGTGAGCAGAACCGCGCGGCCACCCATCAGACGCGCTGTCCACGCGGGATGCGCGAGGACAGAGAAGATGTAGAACAGCCACAGGATCGGATTGGCGAGGAACGTGAAGCACGTGCCGCCGATGAAGAACTGGTAGCTGAGCCAACGCCGCAAACCGATGTCCTTCAGCAGACGGAGCGGCGTCCGGTTGTGTACGAGCCACGTCTGCATGTAGCCCTTGATCCAGCGCGAGCGCTGCCGGATCCAGTTCTTGCCCGCGCGGTTGGCCTCTTCGAACGTGGTCGATCGAATGACGCCGACGGTGTAGCCCTCGCACGTTGCGCGGATGCCGAGGTCGGCATCCTCGGTGACGTTGAACGGGTCCCACCCGCCCAGCCGCCGCAGCCGGCTGAGGAGGAAATGATTGCTCGTTCCGCCGAGGGGGATCGGGAGCCGCAAGGCGTCGAGGCCCGGCAGCATGTAGTCGAACCAGTAGCTGTATTCGAGCGTGAACATCCGCGTGAGGTAGTTCTCGCGGTGATTGAAGTAGTTGAGCGCCGCCTGCACGCAGACCAGATGTTTGGGTCCGTTGCGGAACGCACTCACCGCCGCCTTCAGCTGGTCGGGCTCGGGAATGTCCTCGGCGTCGTAGATCGTGACGTACTCGCCGCGGCAGAAGTTCAGCCCGTAGTTGCAGGCCTTTGGCTTCGTCTGCGGCTTGCTCGCCGGCACGTAGATGAAACGGAAGAAGCTCGGCGGATGCGCCGCCTTCGCTTCGGCGATCGTCTCCTCGTCGCCTTCCTCGAGCAGGATGAGGACGTCGAGCTTCTCAGGCGGGTAGTCGAGCCGGGCGAGTGCCTGAAGCAGCGTCGGAACGACCTCTGGTTCCTTGTAGACCGGAACGAGGATGCTGTAGACGGGGAGGTCCGCCGGATCCAGCGATTCTGGAGCCGCAGCCACCATCGGCTTGGTTTCGCCTCCCGCCGCGACGCCGATCGCCAGCTTGTAGAGGATTGAGGCGACGTAGAACAGGTTCACGAGAAGAAGCAGCACGCGCAGCGTCGGCCAGAACGCCCATGTCAGTCCGGCGGCCAGACCCACGAGCAACGTGCCGAGCACGATCAGCTGCTCGGGTGTGAACACCTGGGACGCCGACAGATCCGGCCGCTCTTCACGAAGTCCGTTGATCGCGTCGTGAATGAGCGTGGCGCGAAACACGCGATCCACCAGACGCGTGATGTCGTACTCCGTCACCGCGAGGACCACGACGTCGGCCGTGGGCACGACTCGCTGAATGCACTCCTTGATGCCGGGATCCCGCGGATCCACCGCCAGCGTCACCACCAGATCGTCGACGTGCTGGATGGGGCAGAACAGAAAGCGCACGAGCTCGGACGGCTGAAATCGGCGGATGAATTCCTCATCGCACTGGAATTCTTCCGAATCGACAGCCTGGCTCGCGTAAACGGTTTCTGTCAGCTCCGCCAGATGCTCCGCATACTGACGCGGATTGATGTAGCGCAGCGCCAGCAGAATGCTGAGGAGCGACGAGCGGTGACGCGCGTGGATCGCGAGCACCTCCTTCGCCTGCTCCTCCGTGATGACCGACGCCGCCAGCAGGCGAATCAGCATGAGACGCTCTTCTTCCGAGAGCTCTCCTGCTTCCTCGAGCTGCAGATCGAATGGCTGGCTCATACTCGGTCTTCGGTCTTCGGTCTTCGGTCTACGGTCTACGCTTTGCGGCCGGGCAGCACTCAACGCGCGTGCGGACGGACAGGAAGCGGTGGACGCCGGCCGAGCCGCGCGTACAGCACGTAGAGCAGGTACGCGACGAGGGCGGAAGCCGAGAGGAAGAACAGCCACCGTAGCCAGGCCCAGTACCACGGCGCTGCGCCGGCAGGCCGAACGACAAGGCTGCCCGAGGCGAGGTCGAGTACGAGAGTCTCGTCACCATTCGACACGAGCGTGTTACCGGCGGCGCCCAGCCATTGCCCGTCGGTCATCAGATCGCTGAAAGCCGTTGTCACGGTTGCGTCCGATGCAGAGGAAGACGCCTGGAGCGCGAGTGTGTGGTGGTCGGGCAGGTACTCGAGGGCGACCAGCGGTCGATCCGGCGACGCCTTGAGCACGCGGTGGCCGGTCGATGCCGCGACGAGCTCGACGTCCTGCGCGAGCGTCAAGTGCACCGGCACTCCGGCGAGGTTCCTGCCCACGACGAAACGCAGCAGGTCCGGGGCTCGCCGCTCGCGTCCCGCGTCGATCGGGAACACCGTCGAGACCCCGATAGCGCCAAGCACACGCGCCGCAGTCTGGGCGAGCGCGGGCGTCGTGTTCACCAGTTCGAGCGTCACACGGCCCTCGGCGGCCGTGATGACCTCTCCGAGCCGTCCACGCGTCGCGCCGAGGCCGCCCCACGTCAGCGCGCTCGTGCGGCGCAGCTGCGCCGTCATGGCGTATGGAGACCCCTGACAATTGCCGCTCACCGGCGCATAGAAGAACTCGACTTCGAGACGATTGCCGACGTCAACGAGCGGCCCGGGCAGCGGAATCGACGTGTGCAGTGAAGAACGCCCACGGATGTCTTCGGTGTGCACCAGCGCGCCGTTCAATCGCACCCGCAGCATTGCGCGTTCGAGCGTCGTCGTCGGCACCGCATCGAAGGCAGCGTCGAGATCGAAAGCCAGGTTGGTGGGCCAGCCGCCAAACTGTGCGAGCGTGAACCCAAACGATGTAGCGAGCGAGCCGACGCCCGAGACATTCTGATCGCCGAGACCGAGGTCCTGCAGACAGAGTCTGTTGGGGCCACAGATCTGCGGCGGCAACTGTTCGAGATCCGCGACCGCGGTCGTCACGGAACCGCCCAATCGCGCGGCGCGGGATGCGTCGCGTGTCAGGCTCTGCAGCGCGGCCGCTCCGGCATCCACGTATAACGTGTCGCCTTCGCGGTGGAGCGGTGCGCCGGTCGAACCTACGACAATGTGGCGCTCGGGCCGCGGCACGGTAG
>JBKPMA010000452.1:0-4126 GCA_046731935.1 Acidobacteriota bacterium | reverse complement strand
ATCGAGGGTGGCAAACAGCAGGTGGCGACCGACGAGCCATTGAAGTTGGAACTGGCGGACTTCGTCGATGCCGTGCGTCACAAACGTGAGCCCGGCGTCACCGGTGCGGAGGGCAGGCGGGCACTCGCGCTCGCGCAACAGATCACCCGGCAGATGACGATGGCCGGCGAGGCCCCGGCCGCACGATGACGCGACGAACCGCTGGTACCGCCCAAGTAGTGTGTATATGAGTGTCAGTCTGGACGACATAGGCGCGCGGATCACCGATGGCGCGCAATTGACGGGCGAGGACGCACAAGCCCTCTCCTCCACCTACGACATCGTCTCGCTCGGCATGATGGCCGACGAAGTACGTCGGCGCCGGCATGGCCGGCAGACGACGTTTCTGCGCGTCGCGGAAGTGCCGGTGGACGCTCCGATGACCGACATCACGTCGTGGCCCGCGGCCGCGTCCGAGATTCGTCTGGTCGGCAGAGTGGCGGACCTCGAACAGGCTCGAGCGCTCGTCGCGAGCCTCGCGTCGCGGACAGGAGGGACTGTCTCGGGATTCTCGCTTGGCGACATCGCCCTGGCGTGCGACGGCGACGCCTCGCGTGTCGAGCAGTGGCTTCGGACGCTCGGTGCGGCTGGACTTGCCACGATCGCTGAAGCACCAATCGATCTGCTGTCGGACCCGATCGCGATGGTCCGTGCGGCCGAGGCCGCCGGCGTCCCAGCCGCGCGCATCACCGTCGATGCGCACGGAACCGACGGCGTGCTCGCCACGATTGAACGATTGCAGCCCCTGGTGTCGGCGGGTCTCGTCTCGACCATTGCGCCGCTGCCGCGCAGGCCCACGGCTGAACCGACCACCGGGTATGCCGACGTCAAGGCCGTCGCGCTCGCGCGCATCCTGCTCGACGTGCCGCACGTGCAGGTGGACTGGTCGCTCCACGGGCCCAAACTTGCGCAGGTCGCGCTCACCTTTGGCGCCGACGACGTCGACAACGTGTCGCCGCTCGATGAGATTGCGGAGGGCCGCCGGCGGGCGCCGCTTGAAGAGATTCGGCGGAACATCCGCGCCGCGTCGCTCGATCCCGTCGAACGGGATGCGCGCTTCGCGGTGTTGGAGTAGCCCGATGGTACGCCTGGGCAATGTTTCGTTTCTCAACGCGCGCCCGCTGGTCTGGGGCCTGGAGGCGTACGCGGATCGCTTCAGCGTGCGGTTCGATGTGCCCAGCCGCTGCGCATCGCTACTGCACGCGGGCGACATCGACGTCGGCCTGATCCCCAGCATCGAGTTCCTGGCCGGCGAGTACGCGATCGTCCCCGGAGTCGGCGTTGTGTCGGAGGGCGACGTCAGATCGGTGGCGCTCTTCACCACCCGTCCGATCGAGGCGGTGCGCTCCATTGCGCTCGACACGAACTCACGCACGTCGGTCGCACTGACGCGGGTCCTTTGCGCGCGGCATTTCGGGATCGACCCGGCGTACGTTCACGCGGCTCCCGATCTCGACCGCATGCTGACGCAAGCGGAGGCGGCGCTCGTCATCGGCGATCCAGCCCTGTTCGTGGATGCCGACGCGCGCGGCCTGAACAAAATCGATCTCGGCGCCGCGTGGACCGCGATGACCGGATTGCCGTTCGTGTACGCGTTCTGGGCGGGGCGTCCCGGTGCGGTGACTGGAGACGACGTGCTGCTGCTGCAGGCGGCGCGCGACGAGGGCATCCGCGAGTCGCTGGCGATCGCGCGCCAGTTCTTTCCGGACGATCCTGACAAGCAGGAAATTGCCGAACGGTATCTGCGGACGAACATCCGGCACGATATCGGAACGCGCGAGCAGGAAGCGCTGGCGCTGTTTTTCGAGCTGGCGGTGTCGGTCGGGGCCGTCCCGGCCAGCCGCCCGCTTCGTTGGTTCGATGCGAGTCTCCGCGCGTTGTCGTCGCGGTGACCGGGCTTTCCAGGGACGGAGACTGACGTGCTGCTCACGCGTGCCCTCGAGAAGGCGACAGCCGGTGAACGGCTGACAGCAGACGAAGCGCTGGCGCTCTATACCGACGCGCCGACCCACGTGCTCGGCAAGTGCGCCGATCGTGTCAGAGCCCGCCGCCATCCTTCCGGCCAGGTCACGTACATCATCGACCGGAACGTCAATTACACGAACGTCTGCGTCGCCCGCTGCACCTTCTGTGCGTTCTATCGTCCCGTCGGATCCTCCGAGGGCTACGTCCTCGCGTTCGACGAAATCCTCCGAAAGATCGAAGAGACGATCTCGCTTGGCGGCGGCCAGCTCCTGCTGCAGGGTGGCCACAATCCGGACGTCCCGCTCGCCTGGTACGAGGATCTCTTCCGATCCGTCAAGGCACGGTATCCGACGTTCCGGCTGCACGCGCTCTCGCCGCCCGAAGTCATCCACATCTCCCGGCTGGCGCAGCTGCCCGTGCCGGAGGTGATCCGCCGGCTCATCGACGCGGGCCTCGACAGCATTCCAGGCGGCGGGGCGGAGATTCTCGTGGATCGCGTGCGGCGGCTCCTTCACTGCTACGGCAAAGCGTCGGCCGACGAATGGCTCGGCGTCATGCGACACGCGCACCTCGCGGGACTGCGCACGACGGCGACGATGATGTACGGCACCGTCGAGACGCTCGAGGAGCGGCTCGAGCACCTGCTGCGGCTGCGCGATCTGCAGGACGAGACCGGCGGCTTCACCGCGTTCATCACGTGGAGCTACCAACCCGATCACACCGAGCTCGCCGGCAGCGAAGCGACAGGTGTCGACTATCTCCGCACGCTGGCAATCGCGCGTCTCGTGCTCGACAACTTCGACAATCTTCAGGCCTCATGGGTGACGCAGGGCGGGAAGGTGGGACAGCTGAGCCTCGCCTTCGGCGCCAACGACATGGGCTCCGTGATGATCGAAGAGAACGTCGTGCGCGCGGCCGGCGCCAGCTACTGCATGGACGAAGTGGAGATCGTCCGCAACATCGAGGATGCCGGCTTCGTGCCGCGCCGCCGGAACATGCACTACGAGATCCTCGGTGAGCCCTACTTCCGCGAGCACGCGGTCCCGCGCATGACGACACTGGCGACGGCGCGCGCGGGCGATCAGGCCGGCATGGCGGCCGAGCTCGTAAATTATCCGGCGCGAAGCCGCGACGCCAGGGAGCAGCGAGCGCGGCATTGATCACGTACCGCGCCCGTTGGGTTCTGCCCATCGCGTCCCCTCCCATCAGGAACGGATGGGTCGCCGTCGACAACGGACGCATCGAGGCGGTTGGCAAGGACCGGCGGTCGGTCCCGCGGCCATCATCGGCGGCGGATGTCGATCTCGGACGCGTGGCCTTGTTGCCGGGGCTCGTCAACGCGCACACCCATCTCGAACTCTGCTGGCTGGCCGGAGCCGTGCCTGCGGCCACGCGCTTCACGGACTGGCTGCGTGCGATGATGTCGAGGCGGCGCGAGCAGCCCGATCCCGCATCGCCCGCCATCCTCGATCCGCTGCGTCAGGGCATCCAGTCGATGCACGCAAGCGGCGTTGCGCTGGTCGGTGACGTGAGCAACACACTCGTGTCCGTCAGTCTGCTGGCCGAGGCCGAGCAGGCCGCCGCCGTGTTTTACGAGTTGATCCGCTTCAGGAATGCTGAAGCCGACAGTGTCATGACCGCCGCCGCCGAAAAACTCGCGACGCTGCCCGCCGACGGTCGCGTCCGTGTCTCGCTTGCGGCGCATGCGCCCTATTCGGTATCGCCGCGGCTGTTTCAGCGCGTCGCCGAAGACACGCGACGACGCCCGGAGGCGCGTACGACGGTGCACCTTGCGGAGTCGCCCGAGGAATTGGAGCTCCTGGCAACGGGACAGGGACCGTGGCGCGGTTTCCTGGAGAGCCTCGGAGCCTGGGACGAGAGCTGGACGGCGCCTGAGTGCGACCCCGTGGAGTACCTCGATCGCATGGGCGTGCTGGGACCATCGCTGCTGGCGGTCCACGGCGTGCAGTTGTCGCAATCGGCGCTCGATCGGCTGGTCGCGCGCGGCGTGTCGCTCGTCACGTGTCCCCGCAGCAACCGCTATGTGGGTGTCGGCGACCCGCCGGTCAGCCGTTTCTACGAGGGCGGCGCCGCGGTGGCGATCGGGACCGACAGCCTGGCG
>JBKPMA010000451.1:0-3013 GCA_046731935.1 Acidobacteriota bacterium | reverse complement strand
GGCGTAGGTGGCAACTCCGATACCGCTGTGCTCGCGTAGCGTCGCTCCGCTGCCGTAGCATGCCCGCCGTTGGACCCGCTTCCTCGACGCGCGCCGCATCCCGTATAAGGCTAGAACGACGGATACAGTCCTCTGGAGGGCAAAATGAACGACACGAACGTCGGTCTCAGGAAAGTGGCCTTCCCGCAGTCCGACCAAGACAGTCCCCTCAAACGCCAGAATGCTGTCGTGACGGGCGCCTCCTACGGAATTGGTGCACAGATCGCGGCACACCTGGCGGCGCAGGGTGTCAACGTCGCGATCACCGCCCGGTCACGCGACAAACTCGACACACTCGCACGGGAGCTGCGTACGCGCTACGGAGTGACCGTCGCAGTCATTCCCGCAGACCTGATGAGCGAACGGGACAGAGACAGCATTCTTCCGGCAGCAAAGCAGGCGTTGGGTCAGCTGGACATCCTGATCAATAACGCTGGCGTTCTTCGCGGTGGTCCTCATCACCTTCGCGACAAACGTGACATCACGCGGATGTTCGTCACCAACTGCATCGCCGGTGCGGAACTGACGCATGACATCCTGCCGGACATGCTGGCTCGTCGAAGCGGCCACATCGTCACCGTCGGTTCCATCGCCGGGATGGCTTCGCTGCCGTACATGGCCTCATACGCTGCCACCAAGGGCGCCAACGTACTCTTCAATCTCACGTTACAGACGGAGCTGCAGGGCACCGGCGTCTACGCGACCGCCGTCAATCCCGGCTTCACGAAGGGTGACGGCCTCTGGGACCGCTTCGACCTTCCTGGCCATCCTGCTTTTGGCGAAACGACTACGGTGGATGTCGCCGAAAAGGTGGTCGATGCTTTGAGACATCCGGGACAGATCTCACTCATCTCCAATCCAAGCGACGTCAAACCCGTGGCGGCGATGTGGGTGACTGACCCCGTCGGCGCTCAGACTTTGTACAACCAACTGCAGGTGCCGGAGTTCATGGAGAACGTTGGCAAGCACGCCCTGGAGATGGACATCGACGACTCGCGCGCCCCGGCAGACTCTAGCGGCCGAGCGACTTCGTGAGGGACGAACCGTGGCTGGCGGTCCTCTGCCCCGGCCGTTGTAACGAGTGACTGACGCGACGAAATCGCGGCGGCGTTCAGACGCAAGCTCGCGCTACCGGTCCGCTCCACGAAGCCGCGGCTCACTGGTGCTTACCGGCGTCCGTCCCCTTGAGATGCTTGTCGACGAACGCCAGGATCGCGGTATAGCCGCGGATCTCGTTCTCCTTCTTGACGAACCCATGGCCTTCGTCCGGAAAGACGATGTACTCGGTCGGCACGCCGTTCTTCTTCGCAGCGGCGACGATCTCATCGGACTCGATCTTGAGCACGCGCGGATCGTTGGCGCCCTGCAGGACCATCAGCGGCGCCTTGATCTTCGACGCGTTGAAGAGCGGTGAAATCCGCCGCAGGCGCTCGGCGTCCGTCTTCGGGTCGCCCATCTCCGCGTAGAGCGCCTGCTTGAACGACTCCCACCACGGCGGGACGTTCTCGAGCGTCCGCACCCAGTTTGAAATCCCGAACAGGTCGACGCCGACCTTGAAGGCGTCCGGCTGCAAGGTCAGAGCGGCCAGGACCATGTATCCGCCGTAGCTGCCGCCGATGATACCGATGCGGGCCGGATCGACGTAGCCGGTGGCGATCAGCATCTGCTTGCTCGCGACGACGTCGCCGAGGTCGGCCTCGCCGTGCCTGCGATCGTCCATCGCGTAGAAGGTTTTGCCGTACCCGGAGCTGCCGCGGTTGTTGATGTCGAAGACGACGTAGCCGTGGTTCACGAGTGCCTGCGTCATGGCGAAGTAGCCGACCTGCGCCTGGCCGCCGGGGCCGCCGTGCACCATCACGAGGGCGGGGGCCTTGGACGGCGCCGCGACCTGGCGTGGCGTGTAGAGCAAGCCGGGGATCTCGACGCCATCGTAGGATGTGAAGCGGACGCGCGTCGGCACGACGAGGTCGGCGCGTTTGATCGAGGGGTTCAGGGCACTCGTCAGGCGGGCTGGTTGCCCGTTGAGCGGGCCCGCGTACAGGTCATCGGGGACGGAGCCGTCGCTCGCGTAGAAGGCCACGTGGCTGTCGTCGCGAGAAAGCTCCAGGCCACGCACGACGCCGGTGGGCATGCCTTGCAGGCGCGTCTCCTGCAGCGTGGCCGCGTCGTACAGCCGCGATGTGCCGGCGGCGTCTTCGTTGATCCAGACGGTCAGGTATTTGCCGCTCTTGGAGAAGGAGGCGCCGACGACGTCCCAGTTGGGCTCGAGGACAGCCTTCTGTGCCCCGATGGCGAGGTTGTGGCTGCGCAGCGACTTGAACTCGCGGCCGGCATCGGAGATGAAGAGCAATGCCGTGCCGTCTGGGGAGAAGTCGGCGGGCGAGTTGCTCACGTCGCCCTGGTGCGCGGTGATGTTCTTCGTCGTGTGCGTCTGCCGGTCGACGAGCCAGATGTCGGAGTCGTTGCTGGTTCTCGGCTTGACGAGCGCGAGGTACCGCTTGTCGCGTGAGATCGGCCCCAGCTGCAAGCCCTCGGTGTTCCGGTAGAACAGCGTTCGGGCGTAGCCGTCGGCGGCGTATTCATACAGGTCGAAATACCGCTGGTCGCGCTCGTTCGAGGCCACGAAAAACGACGCGTCATCGTGGCTCCAGCCGGCGAAGCTCGCGTTCAGCTTCGTGCCGGGCGTGAGATCCTTGATCGTGCCGTCCTCGTTGCGCACGAACAGATGACTGAGCTCGTTGCCTCCCTGGTCGCTCGTGTAGAGGATGCGGCCGTCGTTGGGAAAAAACGAGGCCGCAAAGATCGAGTCGGTCGTCGAGCGCGTCAGCGGCTGGGGCTCGCCGCCCGCGGTCGGGATGGTGTAGGCATTCCAGATACCCGAGCGGTTCGACGAGACCAGGATCGTCGTGCCGTTCCGCGAGAACGACGCGCCGAAGTACTCGGAGTTCTTGTAGAAGTCCGCGACCGAGTACAC
>JBKPMA010000450.1:0-2577 GCA_046731935.1 Acidobacteriota bacterium | reverse complement strand
ACGACGTTCGCGATCGCCTGTCCAAATAGTCGACCGCTGTGGCCACTTCGCCATAGGCACCGCTTTCGGTAAATCGCGGGTCGGTATCAACTGAAGCCCCCGTCGAGTCGTTGTGGTCGTAGGCACCCATGGCGCTGACGTTCACATTGGCTGCGCGGCGGACCCGTCCTGCGTCAGGCGGCGGACCAAACAGACCTCGATAGACGGCTTCGGGCTGTCGCAGTCCCACTTCTTCGGGGTTATCGGTCTGCGGCGCGCCTCCATCCACGGCCTCGTCCGGCGGTGCGACTATCGCCGTATCTCCTGAAGGCGCAGGCTGTTGCGGCTCAGCTGGATCCTGGCTCTGCGCCCACGCAGACCCCGACACCAGCAACAAGAGACACAACGCCATCAAGCAAAAACGCGCAGACATGAGCAGATCAGTTACGGAACGAGAACGGTGTCGCCGGGCTTCAGCTGGATGTTCTGAGCGAGGTTCTTCCCCTGCAGGACGTCCTTGTAGTTGAACTTCACAGTGTGCTGCTGCCCGCCCTCGGTTCGCGCGATCACGATGTCCTTCTTCTTCGCAAACTCCAGCAGACCACCGGCCATCGAGATCAACTGCAGCACGCTAATCGGCTTGTTCAACGTGTACGCGCCCGGTTTGGCGACCTGGCCCGTGATGAACACTTTGCGGCTGTTGATTTGTTTCACGACGACCGTGATGGTCGGATCCTCTACGTACTTCGCCGCCGCCTTGGCAATCTGATCACGGAGCTGGTCGGGTGTCAGACCCGCCGCCTGCAGCTCGTTCACCAGGGGCAGCGAAATGCGGCCATCGGGCCGTACGGTGACGTCTCCCGACAGATCCTTGTCTCGCCAGAACACCACGGACAACACGTCATCGGCACCAATGACGTAGTCCGACGGCACCGCAATCGGAGCCCCGGCCGTCACCGGAGCTGATGTCTGCGGCACCGGCACCGCCGCTGCCGAAAGCAACGCGGTCAGCTGCCCGTAACAGAAACGTGCGATACGGCTACTGACGGTACTCTTTGAACGGCAGCTGACAGTCATGCTTCCTCAGGAAATTCAAAAACTTCTTGTAGTCGTGCGGCTCCATGTTGAAGAGCTTCGCGACGATCTTGTAGTTCCCGCGAGCTTCTTCGAGGCCCTTCCGCACCAGATCGCGAACGTTGTCTTTCGTGATCTCCCGCTGCATGTAGAGCGGGTAGACCGCCGTCCAGAACGATTCCTGTTCTTCACGGATGCGCTTGTAGAGATCGTCGGCTACCGTCCGGCGACGCTCGCGCTTCGGCCGCAGTGACACACCGCGCTGCTGACGCACTTCCGGCGGCAGGTCGTCGGGCGTCGCAATCTCGCGCCGGGCGTTGACGACCAGGCGCTCGATCACGTTTTCGAGCTCGCGCACATTGCCGGGCCACGGGTACTCGACGAGCGCCGTCATGGTCTCTGCACTGAGGGACCGGGCGTATCCCGAATGGCCGTTGTGCCGCTCGAAACGCGACAGGAAGTGCTCCACCAGCGTCGGGACGTCGGAGCGCCGATCGCGCAGCGGCGGCACGACCAGGTGGATGACGTTCAAGCGGTAGAAAAGGTCCTCACGGAACTTCCCTTCCACGATGAGCGTTCGCAGATCGCGATTGGTTGCCGCGATGACGCGCACGTTGACGCGGCCCGACGGACGATCGGATCCGACCTTCTGCAGCTCGCCGCTCTCGAGGAAGCGGAGGAGGAGGCCCTGCATGCGCAGCGTCATCTCACCGACTTCATCGAGGAACACGGTGCCGCGATCGGCGAGTTCCAGTTTGCCGGCTTTGTCGCGATACGCGCCGGTGAAGCTGCCCTTGACGTGCCCGAACAACTCCGATTCGAGGAGCGTTTCGGGAAGGCCCGCACAGTTCATCGCGACAAACGGCGCCGAGGCTCGGGGACTGCCCGAGTGAATGGCACGCGCCACGAGCTCCTTGCCGACGCCGCTCTCGCCGGTCACGAGCACCTTGGCTTCAGACGCAGAGATGCGTCCAATCTCGTCGCGAAGGTCCTGCATCTCGCGACTGCTGCCGATCAATTCCGCGTTGTGATCTCGCCTCATTGCTGTCTGCCTCATCGACGCGTCTGCGCCAATGACCTGTCAGTTGTCGTCCCGGCGCACTCCGCTCATAACGAGCACCGGGAGCGCGCGGTCCGGATCGCGAAGTTGGAAGTGGCTTCAGGGAGACGGGTCGACGGTTGCGATCCCCGCGGGGAGCCGTGGCGGGGATCGCCTACCGAATCGAGGGCCGCTGGGGAGCCGCCTCCGAACATCGTCCGGAACCAAGATCCTAGCGAGGATTGTCTGCGTGGGAAGTAACTAAAGTACTACCGAACGCGAATTCCAGTCTCCAATTTGATTCTCTTTGTAGTGGTGAGAAGGCGACAAACGTTGCGGGAATTGAGGGACCCTGCACACTCCTGCACATCATGGCGATCGGCTCGCCGTTGCACACTTTCTGCTGAGCTGTGGCTGTATCTGACTGAGGAAGCAGGTGATATACGGCTCAGGTCGCCGCGCGGCTGGCAGGCGCACTTCGGACC